>CAYQTY010000426.1:0-2411 GCA_964420535.1 uncultured Leptolinea sp.
GCAACAGCTTTTCGGTCATACTCAATGGCTTTCTCAAAATTACCCGTCAGATGATATTGGTAAGCCAGGTTACCATACGTATTAGCTCGCAAGTCTCCCGCGGCTATTGCGCTTTCATAATCCGCGATGGACTTTTCATGTTCCCCCAGCGCGGATTGGGCGCCGGCGCGTTCCACCAGCGCATTCACATATTTCGGGTAGCCCGCGACAGCTTTATCAAATTCAGCCACCGCTTCGGCAAATTTTTCCTGATGAGCCAACCCCACCCCCTCGGAATAACGGTCAATAGCATCACCCTGGGTACGCAGGTCAAACACCGGTTTGACGTACAACGAAACCGCCCAAATAAAGGCGATCAACGCGAAAACCGCGCCGCCTCCTGAAAAGACCCAGCGGGTCTTCTCATTTGAAATGGCGGTGGACAAACCAAAGAGGAATAATGAAACCGCCAGAAGCGTGAGGTGAACAATATACGTGTTTGCTTTGGAATCCCAGGCGTCTTTCACGGCGGAAGCCGCGGCAAATTTTTCCAGCAGCGAGGTCACCTTTACCAGATACACATCAGATTCATACCGGGCTAAATCGGGAGCAGCGCCTTCTGAGATTTCCCCATACGGGGCAGCCATCAGCGGACTCAGCGCCTTCATATCTTCAGCCAGTTGGGTATAGTTCTCTGACGCCAGGGTATTCTCACGGTTAGCCGCCGAATTCGCCAGCAACTCATATTCATATACAGATTGATACGCTTTGTTGTAATCAAAATTGACCCGCGCGTCACCGCTGATCTGGGTGCCAAACGCTTCAAGAACGTAGCGCATACCATCGCGGTTAGCCTGGTCATCGCGGCCGCCGGCATCACTTTGCCAGTAAGCAACAACCGCTGTGATCAAGGTTACAACCGCGATCAAAACAGCGATAATTTTATTGAATTCAAATACCTGAACTGATTTTTGTTCCGTGTTATCTGCCATTTTAAGCTCCTATCAGGCCCCAAACCATACCATCGCGGCCATTACAATACCGGCAATGGCGACAAGCGAACCAAGACCGACCATGATGAATTTAACACGGCCTTCCACAGATTCAACCAGCGCGTAAAAAACAGTGGCGATGGAAAGGATCATCACCGAAAAAAGCATATTTCGGGTTTTTGCCCTGCCTTTGTCGGCTTCGGCAAACTGGCTTTCATAGTCGAGGTCATTTTCGCGGGCGGCATCAGCCTGCATCACACCCAGTTGTCGCTGCACCGAATAGGAGCCATCGCGGTTCAGGTATTTTGTTTCGAAGAGGCTGCGGTCGGCATCTGCCAGATCATTCGCCACTTTCATTTGCTCGGTCAACAGGTCCTGCTGATCTTCAGGAGCGTCTTTCAGGTCTTCCGCCAGCAGACCGGCAAGTTTGTTGTTCCGGATATAACTGACGTAATTCCCGTAGGATTCATAGGCGTTGAGATTGTTCACCGCCTGCGCCCGTACAGAAAAGATGGTTGAGCGCAGCCCCGCGTAATCCGCGTCACCGGCACCATCATCAATTACGGAGGCGCGCCAACTGGCCAACGCACCGACCACCACCACTACAGCGATCAGTATCGCTACCATGGTATCGAGGATCGAATTTTCGGATTCCTTTTCCATATATTCCTCTGCTGATTAATTGGGATTTTTAATAAACTGCCTGAATTATTTATTAATTTCTTCAGACGATGGAGAGTGTTCATGTAAGTATCCGGCCGGATCATGAAAACCCTGAGCTATGAGGTGGGGGTGCTTTTATCCAGTGGTTGGACTTCCTTTCAAATAATAAACGGCTACTGATGGAACGAAGGGATAAAGTGACTAATCAACAGCCATACCTATATTTTTTCCGTCAAACCTCCAGGGATGGATTAATTGTTTTATTTACTCTATCCGAATCCCCCAAAAATAGAGGTGAATGTACAGCCTTCTGATACGCCAGATGACTGATTTTCAATAACCACACTTTGGATCTATCACCCTGCCTGAGCGGCGACACCCATTTGCTAATTTGCAAATCATGTATTTTTCATTTGGCAACCTGAAAAAAGTCCAATAAGAATTATGAAAATTTATACGTAATTTGTTTCATCTATTCATCACCCGTATTGGATGATGATGACAATGGAAAGCTTGCCAGAATATCTGACCTGGTCACCAGGGTTGTTTGCGCGAAGCGATCACAGCAAACACTGGCGAATTCGGAGAGAACGGGGAGCCAGCCACATCTCCGGCAAACGCCTCTACATTCAGTCCGCTTTGATCAAATTCATCCCGAATGCTATCGCGGTCAAAGTACTGCAGCCAGTTATAGATGGTTCGGGTGCGGTCTTCTTCGATAAGCGTATATTTGTCCAGTGAGACTTTCTCCTCCGGGTATTTAAAGGTATTTAAAAA
>CAYQTY010000427.1:0-2410 GCA_964420535.1 uncultured Leptolinea sp.
GGCGCCCGTAGCTCCGTCGGCCACATTTCCACCGATGACCAGTACGGAATGATCCGCGCGTATGTCGGGGAAGGGGAATTCACCGATGACGCGCTGGATACCTTTGGCAGCCGCGCCGTGGTAAAGATCCCGTCCCTTTTAGAAATTACTGAAGTATGTGGTCAAGCACGGGTTTGAGCACCATGTTGCCTTGTCTTCGGGCCATGTAGCAGATGTGCTGGACGAAGCGTTCTCCACCTATCTCGGCTGGGATAATTATTACCACGAGTAGGCTGCATTTCTTCGTGATTAATTAACTTCTCCCTATATCATCGCAGAGAAGGGACGATTTTACCTTGCTGATCAATAATCCGTCATCCTGGCGGATTTTTGATTTACAAACTTGATTTCAAATTATCGAAGAGTGCTAGTCCAAAATAATAGGCTAGTCAAAAACCTGGTTTTCCTTTTCCCCGCAAACCGGGCAACCCGGGCGTCTGGAAACTGACACTTTATTAAAATACGCCTCCAGTGCGTCGTAAACCAGCAATTGACCGGAAAGGGATGTTCCGACCCCCAGCAGAAGTTTCAATGCTTCTGTAGCCATCACACTCCCGATAACTCCCGGTACCGGGCCAAAAATTCCGGCTTCAAACCTGTTCACCGCTTCATCATGCGGTAACGAGTCTGGAAACAGGCACTGGTAACACGGACCCATTCGCGTATCAAAAACACTGGCCTGGCCTTCATAGTGAAAAACAGCGCCATACACATCCGGTTTTTGATATTTAACGCACAGATCATTCAGCAAATACCGGGTGGGGTAGTTATCTGAGCAGTCGAGGATAAGGTCATACTCTTTGATGATATCGGGAGCCGTTGAGTCATTAAGATACACGTTTATGGCATCAACCGATATCTCGGGATTTAACGTCAGCAACCGGTCGCGCCCCGATTCTACTTTGGGTTTGTTTATATCCGCTGAGGTAAACAAAATCTGACGCTGAAAATTGCCTATTTCAACCGTATCTGAATCTACCAGCCCGATATGTCCAACTCCGGCTCCCGCGAGGTAAAGTGAAGCAATGGATCCCAATCCGCCAGCACCGGCAATCAACACAGATGACTGTTTTAGCTTTCGTTGCCCGGCTTCACCAAATTCCGGCAGCATAATCTGCCGGGAGTAACGGGTAATCTCGTCAATTGTCAATTCGTCTGAGGCCATGTGATTAGAACCTGTTCTGAGCGAAAAAAGATCAGGTAAATTCTTTAGTCAAATGATAGCGGATTTTTCCCGGGTCGCAGAGGTCCATTTCCGTTCAACACTGTGAACCGGAGAATAAACGATATCCTGGAAGGGTTAAAACATGGTGGGCTAAAAATCTCCAGTAATAACCTGACATCTGTAATGGATGAATGTAATTTGACATGGCAAACGTTTGCCGCTATACTGTTGTCAATGGCAAACGTTTGCCATTGATCCTCCCGGTATTCCCCTGTAATCCGATACCAATCCTTCCAACGTAAAAGGATTCTTTTATGGCATCCAATGCTGTCAATTGCACAATGAAGCCGCAAAAACCTTCAGGCCGTAACAACCCGTTTACACCATACCTGTACTTATTGCCCTCGGCGGTTTTCCTGCTGGCGATCATGGGTTACCCCATTCTGTATACCCTTTTTATGTCCTTTCAGAAATTCAATCTGGCTACCCTGGTTTCACGTCAGACGGAATTCATTGGCCTTGAGAATTATCAGGCGGTACTCTCAAACCCTCAATTCGTAACCGCGCTCGGGCATTCTTTGAAGTTCACCATTGTATCCATTTTCTTCCAGTTCCTGATCGGTCTCGGGCTGGCCATTCTGTTCAGTAAGGCATTCCCGTTTAGCAATACGATGCGCGGCTTGCTGCTCTCGGGCTGGCAGATCCCTTCTGTTGTGACCGGCACAATTTTCCTCTGGTTGTTCAATGTGGACTACGGCCTTGTCAATTTTGTGTTGACATCCCTGCATGTGATCCAGGAGCCGGTAGGTTGGCTTACTCAGGCGGATACCGCGCTGAACACCGTCATCCTGGTGAATATCTGGCTGGGCATCCCTTTCAACACAATCTTGCTCACAGCCGGTATCACAGGCCTGCCGGATGACGTGTTTGAGGCCGCGACGGTTGACGGCGCCAACGCCTGGCAAAAATTGATCTATATGACCATTCCACTCTTGAAAAATACCATCATGGCTGTTTTGATGCTGGGTTTCATCTATACCCTGCGAGTGTTTGACGTGATCTGGATTATGACAAAAGGCGGTCCGGCAAACGCTACCGAGGTGCTGCCGACGTTTGCCTATCGACTCTCATTCATAAATTTCAATTTCGGGCAGAGTTCTGCTGTATCGGTCATCATCCTCTTGATCCTGATGGTCGCGGCGTTCT
>CAYQTY010000428.1:0-2410 GCA_964420535.1 uncultured Leptolinea sp.
TTCCGCTCCCTATATGATGCCGTCCATCAACCGGTTCACCGCGATCATCCAGCACTATGGCTGCAAAACCATCGTGGCGGATGTCAATGAACGGTTATCCGAAGAGGAGATCCTGAAATACGCCGGCCAGTTTGACGGCGTGATCTGCGGCGACGACCGATTCACCCCCAAAGCCATTGATGCCTGCCTGCCGAGGCTCAAGGTCATCTCCAAGTGGGGCACCGGTATTGATTCAATTGATAAACCCTACGCCGAGAGCGTGGGCGTTACCGTGCGTAACACCCCCAATGCCTTCACCCTGCCGGTTTCTGACACCGTGATGGGCCTGATGCTCAGCTTTGCCCGGGGCATCCCGTGGATGAACCGCGATGTGAAAAGCGGTCTGTGGTCAAAATACCTCGGCCGCTCGCTCAGCGAATGTACCCTGGGTGTGATCGGGGTGGGGAATATTGGCAAGGCGGTCATCCGCCGTGCGCGCGCCTTCGGGATGAAGATACTGGGCAATGATATTGTGCCCATCGCGCCGGATTTCGTCATTGAAAACGGTGTTGAGATGACCACATTGGAAGATCTGTTGAGCCGCGCGGATTTCATTTCGCTCAATTGCGACCTGAACCCTACCAGCTTCCATATCATCAACCATCACACAATGGAATCTGTCAAACCGGGCGCCATCTTGATCAACACGGCGCGCGGCCCGCTGGTGGAAGAATCCGCGCTGGTAGATGGATTGAAATCCGGACTGCTGGGCGGCGCCGGGTTTGATGTGTTTGAGGTCGAACCGCTGCCCAAAGATTCACCCTTGCTGACATTTGATAATATTCTGCTCTCGGCGCACAATTCCAACGCCAGCCCGGCAGCCTGGGAGCGTGTGCACCGCAACACCATCCATAATCTGTTCGTCGATCTTGAGATCCCGCATGATGACCTGGAAAAGGTTATGGCGGAATCGTTGAAGTAAATCTATCAGGGTTCTTCAAAGGGATAATCACATGACAGAAAAATCACGAACCGTATTGATCACCGGAGCCGCCGGAGGTATCGGGCGGGCGTCCGTCAAATTGTTTACCGATTCCGGCTGGACTGTTATCGGTGTTGACAAATCTGATTTCGGCCCGGGTTTCCCGGTCAACGGCCTTTTCATCCGGGCGGATATCTCTGACCCGAAAGCCATGGATGTGATCTACGGCAACGCGAAAGAATTCAAACCGTCGCTGGATGCCGTAGTCAATAATGCCGCCTACCAGGTGAACAAACCTCTCATGGAGCACACTGTGGAAGAATGGGACCTGGTGATGGCTTCGAACCTGCGCTCTGTTTTCCTGGGTACCAAGCTGGCTATTCCGCTGCTGCGGGCGGCTGGCGGGGGCGCCATTGTAAATGTCTCCAGTGTGCACGCTGTGGCCACATCCGTGGGCGTATCAGCCTACGCGGCCAGCAAGGGCGGCTTGCTTTCACTTACCCGCGCCATGGCTATTGAATTTGCCGCTGACAATGTGCGCGTCAACGCCATTTTACCCGGCGCGGTGGATACTCCCATGCTTCGTGACGGCATGAACCGCGGCCATGCCGCAGGCGGTTCATTGCAGGAACGCCTTGACAACCTCGCCCGCAAGACCGTGAATGGACGCATTGGGCAGCCGCATGAAATTGCCCACGCCATTTACTTTATGGCGGATAACACCCAGTCATCCTTTATCACCGGCCAGGCATTGCTGGTGGATGGCGGCGCCACCGCCCGGTTAAGCACTGAATGACAACCTTTCGCGAGACCGTTAAACAGGCACTGCCCAAACCCGTACTGTACGCTCTGCGCGACACACGGGATGCCGTCGTCCGCTGGCAGCAGTGGCCTTCGGCCACCTTTGACAGCCGCCGCCGCGATACCGTTGAACGGCTGGCCGCCCTGAAGGATATCCATAAAGGTGAACGCTGCTTTATTATCGGCAATGGCCCCAGCCTGAAACAGATGGATCTTGCCTGCCTGAAGGATGAATTCACCTTCGGCATGAACCGGTTCTACCTGATGTTCCCTGAACTGGGTTTCAAAACATCGTATTTTGTTTCGATCAACGATCTGGTGGTGGAACAATGCGCGGCAGACCTGCAGGCGTTAGACGTGCCCACCTTCATATCCTGGCGCGGCCGTCAATGGGTGAAGCCGCGCAAAGATTTGTATTACCTGTTCTCCACCTACACCGGCCCGAAGTTTGCGGAAGATATCCGCGGACGGCTGTGGGAGAGTTCAACAGTCACCTATGTAGCCATGCAGGTGGCGTTCCATATGGGATTCTCACAGGTCATATTGATCGGTGTGGACCACAGCTTTGCCACCAAAGGAAAACCGAACACAACAGTGGTCAGTGAAGGGGACGACCCCAACCATTTTGCCGGCAATTATTTCGGAAAA
>CAYQTY010000429.1:0-2408 GCA_964420535.1 uncultured Leptolinea sp.
AATGAATAGTCGGCTTCCCCATAATGTCACCAGCCCCAGACAATAGCAGGGAATTGTCGCGGCGATGATCATAACCAGAATGGTCCGCGTCCGTTCCCGACCACCCTGACGGAGAGTGTCCAGTATCCCTTGCATAGTTAGATGATGATATCACCTCGGTACGGGTACGGCAAGCCTATCACCCGAACCAATGCTGAACCACCTATTCGTATTCCGCTTTTCTTAAGGGCAGGCGAATGATTACCCGGGTATCGCCATCCGGAATCTGTTCCAGGTGGATGCCTCCGCCAAACACGGCCAGCATGGCATTGTGCAACCGTATACCTTCTCCGGTTGATACCGTTTCCATGGATCCGGTCAATTTTGAATCCCCGTTGTTTCTTATGCTGATTTCCAGCATTTCATTCACTGTGGCTTTGAGGAAAATTTTTAATGCTACACGGCCGGGAGCTTGAACATGTTTGCTAATATTCCTCAGGCATTCACGAACGGCATAATAAACAGTTTCCGCCTCTTCCTGTGACAGCGATGACGACGCCTTGATCGCCCGGTCACCCATGTCAACTTGAAATTCTGCTCTCATCAGGTCGGCTTCGCTGCGTGCCAGGCGTTCAATAGCTGGCAGAAGGCCAGACCGGGCGATTTCTGAGGGTGGAGGGGGCGGTGCTTCGCGAAGCAGGTTGGATATCAGGCGGTGGGCTTCTGTAATCTGCGTGGCTGCCGGCCCGTCAGGGGCTGTCAACAGGGATGTATGCAGAAGCGGGAGGATGTCATCATGCAAAATCTGGCGGGACCGCTGGTCCAGCAGGCGGGTTTCTGTGTGCTTCTGGCGTTGCAGGTTGACCAACCGGCGGGCGATTTCGGCCGCGGCCAGGCTGTCCATCAAACGTAAAACGGCTGCCCGGGCGATGTTGATCTCTTCACGGGTGAAAAATCCTTCGTCAGAATGTTTACCTATATACAACCATCCATCCAATCCACGGCTGGATGTCAACGGAACGGCCCACCGGAATCCATCTGAATCTAGCGGGATTGGTTCGGAATTCCCTTCCGGATTATCGGGGATGAAAATTTCTGTGTGGACAGACAGGTCTTTGCGCGGGAAAGTGATCCGGTCCGGCAAAAAACTGGATATCGAACCGGCAGGTATTACTACCGCTTTTTCCGTTCGCAGAAGGTTCAGGCAAATCTGGTCAAATTCATAAAGTGTTTCCAGTAATGTGTCTGTTTCACCAGAGGATGAAAAGATGCGTTCAAACATTCCCAATGGACGGGTGAGAGACCGCAGTTGAATGGCTTCCGCTTCCTGTTCGCTGACGGAGAGGCGGTTCTGAATGGCCATGGCGGCGGTTAAAAGGGGGATCAGGATAAGATATGCGGCTTCAGGCCGGGTGATAAGTACAAGAATTGCCGATAACAGGCAGGCAATGATTGCACCGGAGATAATGGCAAATGACCAACGTTTGCGCAAGCCGGACCGTGGCAGAGAGAGGGAGCTGAAAACTTCGTACACCATGGCGGCTTGCCCGATCAACAGAATGGCTACCGTGATCAGTATCTCTATGGCCACGTCGAGTCCAGTTAATGGGATCATTACTCCCGGTGAAATGACCTGAGTTTCATAGTCCAGCGAAAATGTGTTAATCCCCCAGATCAGAGCAAATGCAACTAAAAGGCAAACAACGAGCAATACCAGCGTGGATGCCAGAAGCCAGGGACGGGCCCGTCCGCGGGCTTCGTTGCCAAGGAAACGGGCGGTTGGCCCCGGCCGGATTATGGCATCCAGTGAGAGAAGAATGCTGCCCAGGATATAAATTGGGAAAAGTATAGACAGGTTATGGAAACCAGTCATGTCCGCGATCCGCGCGCCCAGGTTTGGAAGCGGGTTGGCGACGATCATCCATACCAGCAGCCCGGCTGTCAGGATGAGGATCAACCCGAAAAAGGGCGCCTGACGCCGGTGCAGCGGGGACTCGCTCGAATCCCAGAAACCCGAATACCAGAGGATGACACAATACCAGGCAAAAGGTGAAAGGATCAGCGGCCACCATCCAGCTTTCCACCAGAAATCCAGCAAAGGGCTGTTCCAGTCCCACCCGTTACGCAAAATGGCGGTATGGGCGATAAAGAAAGCCGCCCCGAGAAAAAGTCCTTCCGCAGATATCCATACGCCCACAGCACGCCGGTCAGCTTCCAGTAGAACCGTGAAACCCAGCCAACACAATAAAAACGTATTAAATAAGGAGAGTGTTAGCGCGCCCCAATCCAGTAAGGGGAAACCGCTCATCCGCCCTCCCAGGGTATCCAGTTTCCCGAGGTATCCATAACAAATGGACGGCCTTCTTCGTCCCAGTGGATCATGCGCCTGCTCTGAAATATGATGGCAGCCCGGGTGCGGGCGACTTTTT
>CAYQTY010000430.1:0-2343 GCA_964420535.1 uncultured Leptolinea sp.
TTGATTGATTGACCCTGCAGGAAGGTTTCACCGGCCTGTTGAGAGATTTTCATAACCGCATCATTCAGGTTATAAATTTGGGCGTCCAAATCCTGGGCAAATGGAATACCTTTCGCCTTGTACGCGGACCGTAAAATTTTCAGCGCGCTTTGATCACCGGCAAACTGGGCGTTGATTTTCTCAATCGTGCTTGTTTCAAGGTCAGACCCTACCAAATCAGGGCCAACAGAATTGATCAAAGTCAAGGCAGTTTGCAGTTTGGGATCTGCAAGGTCCAATAAATTGTGAAGCTCAGTAAGGACGGAGAAAAGTTTTTCCGCCTGGGCGGTAAATTCAGTGTGCAACCCCTGCATAGCGGCCTTCATAGCCTGTTCGGCTTCATCCCGCGATTTTTCCAAGAATTCGCTTGAATAAGTTTCCCGCTGTTTTTCAAGGTCAGAAATCTTTTTCCTGTATGCGTTCCGGATTTCAACCGCTTTTTGATTGAGTTTTCCAAGTATGAAAAACTGTTCGCGGGCAATTGCCTGATTGATCTGTTTGTCTGCCATGGATTATTTACCCCTTTCAATGAGTGTTTTCCGGGCGCCTTCAATCATTGCCCGGGTTGTGCTGATATTTCCGATCACATCAAACCCTAGAGCCGCGGAAACAATCAGATTGTTTTTCTTTGGCATTTTGTCAATTTCACCCCGGATTGAAAGCAAGGAATTGAAATCTTCCGTAGTTTCTTCCAGGTCTTTGATCACTTTGCCGGCCAGAGTATCAAACCGGTTAATCAGGTCCTTATTTTCGCGAACGATTGCCGCGGCCTTTTCTGCATCGGATTTTCTTTGTTCGGCTAATTCTTCTTCAGATAACATTTTTTCACCTCAATTGAATAGTTTTTAATATGGTAGTAACTCAGTAGGGGGAACGTTCAAATAAAAATCCCTTTCCTTGTGTAGGTTGTGTATGATATGTAGGGTGAATTACTAAAATCCTTACGTGAGAGCATATTTGAAATAGTTTGTATATCTACCCTACATAAGGTACACAAGCTACATGGATTCATTTCAGATCCAATCCAGAGTAATAAACACCGTGAGAATTTCGCCCGGATGAAAATTTCTTTTTCAATTTCGATCCAAATAGGCGGTTTGAAATAACAGATTCCCCGTTATCAATTGCCCAGCGGCGATATTCAGAAAAAAGATCACCCGCCTGAATTGAAAACAAATTGCCAAATTTGCAACATTCCTGCAGAAATTGCCCTACCGTGTCCTCATTTTGCCGGTACTCATTCACCGCGTCCCGGATTGCTTTGGGAATTGTTATGGAATAGGTTTTATGATATTGAATGCATCCCATTACAAGCCAGGCAAGGATCCCGGATTTTTCCGCTTCCAATTTGGCCTTAAGTAATTTATCTGCCTGGTGTTCATTTGGGAATTGAGGGTTTTCAACAAACCGTTGATTGAATGGTAATAAGATTATCCGGTCCCAGACCGCTTGATCATCCGGCGGAACGTGGGGAAGGTTATTTGTCATCAAAAACAGGGTGTGGGTTGGCTTGAATGTCACCGGCCTGGAATACATATCTCGGACCGTCAGAGTATCCCCGCCTGTAATACTTTTAACTAATCCATCATTGATATTTTGGCCTTGTGATGATTCCTTCGCTACTGCAACCCTTTTACCCCATAAAGAATGTAAAAACGGCTTTGGTCCTTCACCCCCCTTTTTATTATTCATCAACACATCTGCGTCAGTAGACAAAAACAAGTCAGAACCTAAAACAATACCAAAAACCTCAAATAAGGTTGATTTCCCATTCCGGCCTATTCCAATCGGAATAAAAATTTTATGCTCTGTTGTTTCCCCGTCAACGGCATGACCAAAAACAACCTGAAAGAATTCAATCATTTCTTGATCGCCACCGGTTATATCTTTGAGGAATTTTTCCCATGTAGGGCAAGGCATATCCAGACCTTCCCACACAACCGGCGCATGTGAACGGATAAAATCATCCGGTTTACCATCGCGGAAATTACCAGTTCTCAGATCAATAATCCCATTCTCAACACCCAAAAGTAGCGGGTCTAGATCCCATTCAGAGCCGGAAATACTTAATTCCTTTTCGCTTGCGGCCAGCTTCAAAACATTTTCAACCCGTTTTAAATTTCCCAATTCATTCGCGCGTTTTGCCAGAAGCGGCGCCCATGGTTGGCCGGCTTTCGTGGATATTCCTGCAGAAAACGCTTCTGCAGCCGCTTTGAAATATTGCGCTGCCAGGCCATGGGTTACAAATTGGTAAATCTGACGTGTTGAATCACTTTGCCAGTAGTGCTCTTTCCAGATAAACCA
>CAYQTY010000431.1:0-2318 GCA_964420535.1 uncultured Leptolinea sp.
GCCCATGTCAATCTTTCCTGACAAAGGCCCTCAACCTGCTTCTACAGGTGGTGCATAGTTTACGGGTTTTATCCCATTTCGGTGGTTCGGCGGTCATGTCCACTTTTTTAGTGGATGTAGACCCGTAACTTTGCGTCCCCGGATTTCCCCGGGTTTGCCTTTGTCGCTTGGTCTGGCTTCCTTACTGGCAAAAAAAAGCAACCCCGGGTTTGCCAGGGTTGCTAGAGATATACAAGATGTACCATCTCATTTTCGGCAACCTGGCAGTCATACTGGCGTAGTCCAGTTTAGACCCATAGCTTTGCGTCTCCGGCTTTCGCCGGATTTGCCATTATCGGAAGAGAAGTTAAAGTTCTAAATTTCTTTGAATAGTATCGGCTGAATTGAGAATTTCTTTAGGAATTTGCCAATCCGCTTTCTCTATCCGGCACTATAATACCCAAAATTTATCCAAATTTGCATAAATTACCCGTTAATTTCTGTCTCCGGCTTTTTCAGCCAGAATGAACAACCTTCCCCACTTCAAGTCATCCCCATCCGCCAGGCAGGTTTGCAGCACCAGGTGCGGAGCTCCGGTGTATATGCGTTGATAAACCGCGTTGGCGGTTTGCGTTTGCCCGGAATCCAGATCAACCAGGTTAGAGGCGGCATTGTTCCGGTCAACAGCCTGATATCGCAGGAAGCCAGTCACCCGGTACGTATGAATCGCGCCGTCTCCATATACCAGGTGGATCGTATCACCTGCCTTGAAACGGTCGAAGTGCGTACCGGCCGCGAAATTATGCGCCAGCAATCCGATGACTCCACCGGAGGACGGCCTGCGGTATTGGGTGAGTACACCCTCCACCGGCGAGACCCTCGTGTCATTACCTTTTGCCTGCTGAATAATGTAGTAATGTCCCACCCCGGGCGCGTATAGCCCGGTCACTATACCGGCTTCGCCGGTTGTCACGGCTTTAACAAATGTATCAAGATCCACCATTTCCCGGCCTCCGATTATTCCATGGTGATCTTTTTGAATTTTATTCGATACTTCCAGATTTGACGGAAATACGTATGTTTCCATCGGTGTCATGGCTGAGACGGATGCAGCCGTATTGAATAGTGCTGTACCGGCGATCAGTACAGCCGCCAGAATTCTTCTGTTCAATTTTGTTCCTCCAGGGGTAGTCGGCTGCGGCTATGGTGCAGGCAGGATGCAGCCCCGGTTTAACCAAATTGAACACATAATCGCATAAAAGGATTAATATGCTTTAAGCTGAAGATTAAAACGGGTTAATAATGGTGGTTTTGACTAAATTTTTAGCCGTCCGTACTTCTAGCGTAGAAAAAATCTCATCCAACTTTAATAAAACAAGATCTTTGTGATTTCGTATAATAGTTATCAGCCAGATGGTTTTCATCCTGGTTTGGTATATACTGACATAAATTGTGTATATCATTTGCCCTGTGATATCATCCGGATGGTCATTCAGCATGAAGCAATGGCGTTCTTCTTGCACCAATTTACTATCCGCTTGAACCGGAACAATTACGGCTGTTTTTTCGTCCAATACTGAGGAGGAGCCCTATGCCGCAGCGACTAAAAATATCCCATCTTTTGTTGCTTTCCATTCTTCTGCTATCATCCTGCAATCTTCCTTTCGGAAACTCATTGTCGGAAGCCGATGCCGTACGAACCTCGGCAGCGCAGACTGTGGAAGTTCTGCGCACACAGGCTGCCGGCGCTTCTGTCGCCAATACCCTACCGCCTATTAACACAGAGACTCCAAAAGTGACGACCCCAGTGCCCGGCGCGGCTGTTCCGGCTACGAAGCCCCCGTTGCCTTCCATGACCCCTCCCAATACAGTTGTCCCCACCAAAGACGCGACTTTCACCAAAGTGCCGACATCCACATTCGTCCCCATTCCCTGTGACCGGGCGGATTTTGTGGCGGATGTGACCATTCCGGACAATTCGTATGTTGCCCCCGGCGCTACCTTTACCAAAACCTGGGCGCTTAAGAACTCAGGCTCCTGCACCTGGACCACCGGTTACTCGCTGGTTTATGCCAGCGGTGAACAGATGGGCGGGCAGGCTGTCACATCACTGCCCGGCAATGTTTTACCCGGTCAGTCCATCAACCTGTCTGTAAATATGACGTCTCCCACCACGGCAGGCGCGCATACTGGATACTGGCGTTTGCAGAATGCCAACGGCGGCGCGTTCGGCTGGGGTATCAATGGCGACCAGGCTTTCTGGGTGATGATAAACTCAGGAACCACGTCGGCTACAGGAACCAGCGGCACCAGCGGCTTTGTTGTGACCTCTGCCAATA
>CAYQTY010000432.1:0-2292 GCA_964420535.1 uncultured Leptolinea sp.
CCGAAAATATTTAATCGAGGGTATCAATGGCTCGTTGAAGCGTTTGGAACTTGAATATGTTGACCTGATCTTCTGTCACCGGCCTGACCCCACCACCCCAATAGAAGAGACCGTGTGGGCGATGCATAACATTGTTGAATGGGGCAAAGCCCTTTACTGGGGAACATCTGAATGGTCAGCGGCAGAGATTATGACGGCGATTGAGATCGCGGAACGCCATCACCTGCATAAGCCGGTGATGGAACAGCCGCAATACAACATGTTCGTCCGCCGCCGGTTTGAGGTGGAGTACGCGCGTCTCTTCGCGGATTATGGCTATGGTGCCACTACCTGGAGCCCGCTGGCTTCAGGTTTGCTTACCGGAAAATACAACAAGGGCATCCCCGAAGGATCGCGGGGCAACCTACCCGGGTATGAGTGGCTGCACAACCAGTTGACCAACCGGAATGCCATCGCGAAAGTGGAACAATTGCAGGAAATCGCCGCCAACCTGGGCACAACCATGGCTCAAATGGCCCTGGCGTGGTGCCTGAAGAATCCGAACGTCAACACGGTGATCACCGGCGCAAGCCGGGTGGAGCAGGTTCGCGAGAACATGAAAGCGCTGGGCGTGGTGGAAAAACTTACACCGGATGTAATGCAAAAAATTGAAGCGATCATCTCCGGCGGCGATGTTCTGGGGTAAAAATGGCGAATACAGATAAAGAAGATAAGATGCGCAAACGCATTGTAGTAGAAGAAGACGGTCCTTACCGTGTGGAAGGCGGCATTCCGCTGGTAAAGAAATCACAGGTGGTATCGGAATATGGCGAACCGCTCACCTGGAAAACCGGGGAACGAATCTCCACAGAAGATGTATATTACCTCTGCCGTTGCGGCCAGTCACATGATTTTCCATTCTGTGACTGTACTCACAGCCTGACCGGTTTTGACGGTACTGAAACCGCGCCCACAGATACATTTGAAGAACGCAAGCGCGTCCTACCGGGCGGTACCGGACTGGTAGTGAAGCTGGATAACGCCCTGTGCATGAACTCGGGTTTTTGCGGCAACCGGTTGACAAACATTAAAAAAATGATGCCCGAAACCACTGAACCAAAAGTGCGCGCCGAGATCATCGCCATGGTGGAACGCTGCCCGGGCGGCGCGTATACCTATGCCATGTCTGAAAGTGAGCCTGATATTGAGCCTGACCTGCCTGAGCAGATCGCTGTGACAACAGAGGTCACCAGCGATGGTGTTGTTCGAGCTTCGTACTGGGTTACAGGTAATATCCCTATTGATCGGGCAGACGGCCAGCCGTTCGAGATCCGCAACCGGGTAACACTGTGTTCCTGTGGCGAGTCAAGCATCAAACCGCTGTGCGACGGGATTCACCGGTCGCTGGATCACACGAAGATAGCTTAAACATAGCGGGGCTGGTTCAAGAACCAACCCCGCTTTTTCCTTTTTCAAAAATAAAAAACACACCGGCATTCCCGACATCAATGTATCAGTGGCAGGGATACGTCAGACCTCGCCTGCCAACGCTTTACAGACACGCTCATATGTTTGACATAAGTCTTCGGGGATCACCCGGGCGTTGCCGGTTGTGGTAATGAAATTCGTATCGCCGCCCCAGCGGGGAACAACATGGAAATGTGTGTGACTTGCCACACCTGCCCCGGCGACATCACCGATATTGGTGCCAATATTAAAACCCTCCGGGGAATAAACCGCTCGCAAAACCTTGATTGACAGGTTTAATAACGCCATGATCTCGCTGCGGGTATCATCGTCCAGGAACTCCATGGATGGCTGGTGATCATTGGGAACCACCATCAAATGCCCGCTGGTGTACGGGTACCGGTTTAAGATAATGAACGAACGCTTTCCTCGATAGGTGATCAAATTTTCCGTCCCATCGGCACGTTTCAACGCATCACAAAAGATGCAGCCATCTTTGTGCTCGTGGTTCATAATATACTTCATTCTCCATGGTGACCAGATGTGATTCATCATTGCGGTTATTTTAACATAACTGACATTTCTGGCCGGTACCCAAACGGATTAATCACCGGTTTACCCCTCGAAAATATTTAAAGGTGTTCCGGTACAGCGTCGACTATATATTCCATAAACACGCCATACCCCTGCAGCGCACCGGCAATTCCCATCATTTCCAGAATGCTTGGACCCAGCGGTTGACCGGCCATTCCCTGCAGGATATTTAATTCATTGGGTATCCGCGTGTAATAACTGTTTGCCCAGAGTTGCTGCATCACCGGGCTGAAAAAGCCGGGTCTCACAAAC
>CAYQTY010000433.1:0-2292 GCA_964420535.1 uncultured Leptolinea sp.
CCCATGTTGCCGAAGACCATGGTCACAATGTTGACAGCAGTGCCGAGGTCATCGGGGATGTTGGTGGCGCGGCGGTAGTCAATAGCGCGTTTGCCATTCCAGGATTTGAACACGGCCTCGGTAGCCAGTCTTAACTGTTCGAGAACATCCTGGGGGAATTCTTTTTTGTGGGCTTTGGTGACCACTTTGAATTTTTCAACAAGTTCTTTCAAAGCGGCGGCATCCAGATCGGTATCAACCTTGGCGCCTTTTTCTTTTTTCATGTCTTCCAGAACATCTTCGTAGGCTTCATCGGGCAGACCGAGCACCACGGAACCAAACATCTGGATCAAGCGGCGGTAAGAGTCATACACGAACCGCTCATTTTTGGTCAATTCAACCATTCCCTTGGCGGTTTCATCGTTCAAACCGATGTTAAGAACGGTGTCCATCATACCAGGCATGGAGAATTTGGCGCCGGAGCGGCAAGAAACCAGCAAAGGATTTTTGGCATCGCCAAATTTCTTGCCGGAAGCTTTTTCAACATCAGCCAGGGCAGACATCATCTGATCCCACTGGCCTTCGGGGAACTTACCGATCGGCTGGTAAGCGTTACAGGCTTCGGTAGTCACGGTGAAGAATGGCGGTACAGGTAACTTGATGCGGGTCATTTCGGCCAGGTTGGCGCCTTTGCCACCCAGCAAAGCTCGGACTTTATCCCAGCTTCCGCCGCAATATTTTTCGGCCTGTTCAACTTCATTGAACAGATACACCCATTTCTTTTGTTCCATCTATGCCTCCTGAGAATTAACTAAAAATGCAATTTTCCGGGAAAATCGCAATATTCGCTTTAAATCATGGATTCTACCACAAGGCAAAGACTCAAGATGTCATTTTTAGGCACGTTTACTGTAAAGAATTTGAAAGGTAATTATTCATGAAATTGCCGGATAATAGGCTTAAGTGCTTTGGAGGATTTTGTGCGTATTCTAATAATCGATGATGATTCGGCTTCCACCGACCTTCTTAAACTTCTGCTGGCTTCCTACCCGGCGGAGGTTTTAACATCCAATACACCACTGGATGGGGTTGAGTTGGCTCGCAAATTAAAACCGGATCTCATCCTGCTCGATCTATGGATGCCTGAGATGAACGGCCTTGATGTGTGTAAAACCATCCGCCGTTTCAGCACCGTGCCCATATTGATCTTATCCGCCCTTGATACACCGGAAACTATCGCGGGTGTCCTGGATGCCGGAGCGGATGACTACCTGGTTAAGCCGGTCACCCGGAATATACTGCAAGCCTATATCAAGAAATTTTCCCGGGTAATTCAAACCGGTCCATTATTGGTTTCACACGCCGCGCTGTGATCCCTATCAACATAGTAGAATTGAATATATAGGGAGAACAGACCGTGCAAACCTGTACTATTTGTCATTCACAATCAGCCGATACAGCCACTCATTGTTCAAACTGCCAGGTCAAACTGGACGAGTATTCCGAACAGGCTGTCGCGTTAAAAAAATATCGTGACAATTCCCGGGTGCAGTCCATCCGGGTGGCTGTTTCTGCCGATTGCTGCCCAGCTTGCCGTAAAAATGAGGGGACATATTCCAAAGCAGATACACCCGTACTTCCGGTAAAGGGCTGTTCGCATGAAAACGGCTGCCGCTGTTTTTACGAACCAATTCTTACCGAAATTTTTCCGTAATCCGGTTTTACGGAACTAAAAAATCAACCGCACCTGAGGGTGAAAGCACCCCATCCGGTGATACTGATAGCAGTATCAGGCGGTAGCTGCCGGGACTGTCAATTATCAGCGTCTGAATTTTATTCTCGTGATCCAGAAAACTCAGAGAATTGATAGTTGTTATCTCCTTGTTAATAATTGGTTCAATTACTGCAGGAGTCGGAATAACCTCCTGCGGATAAACGCGGGCGATTATTCTGTTGTTTTCAAGATACCCCGTTCCCCCGTTGGATACAGTAAACCCGACATTAATTGACTGTGGTTCCTCGCCCGGTGAAATAGAAATTTGGGAAAAACTGGCATAATCCGGAAGATTACGGTACCGGAGAAAATGTACCTTTTCTTCTTTCCCGTTATCCGTGATTCGGAACCACAGGTTATCACGTTTCAATAACGTCCATTCAACCGGACCGGTAACCCTGCCGCCCGGCTGCATGTAGGTTACCTGCCCCTTCCATTCTTCTTCCAAATTGGTTTCTTCCACCAGAGTGACAATTCCCAATGATGGATCGGAAGGTGAGCCGCTCAAAACGATGTCACCTGCCAGGGCGGCTTCAGCC
>CAYQTY010000434.1:0-2279 GCA_964420535.1 uncultured Leptolinea sp.
TTGAAACGCCTACCGATGACGAAGAAGATTCGGTTCTCGGCGATTTCATTGAAGATGACGAAGCCCCTCCACCCGATGACACAGCCACCTACAATCTACTGAAAGAACACCTGGAAGATGTGTTGAATTCACTACCCCCGCGTGAAGTGCGCATTTTGCAGCTCCGCTACGGATTGTTGGACGGGCAGGCATACACACTGGAAGAAGTTGGGCGTAAGATGGGTGTCACCCGCGAGCGCGTTCGTCAAATTGAAGCCCAGGCGTTGAGCCGTTTGCGTCACCCGACCATTCGGCGCCGCCTGCGCGATTACCTGGGCGAGTAACCGATCTATTACCAAAGAGGCTGTCCATATGAATAACGCATAGGACAGCCTCTTTTCAATTCTGTAAGTACATTGACTATACGATTTGCTTTTATTAAATCTTTCTTGCATTAATCTTTCGTTTGGTGCATACTAGGCAATTGGGAGGAGAAATATTAATTTATGCCAAGAATCCCCCTGAGACAATACTGTCGCGATATTGAAGACCTGATCAACAATAACCATTCTGACGAAGCACTGGTAAGTTGCCAGCGCGTTCTTGATGTCTATCCGCAATGCCTGGATGCCTACCGCTTGCAGGGTAAAGCGCACCTTGAACTGCGGGAATATGATAAAGCGGAAACCGCATTCCAGAAGGTCCTTGCATCTGTTCCGGATGATTTTGTGGCCAATCTGGGTATGAGTCTGTTGCGTGAAAAGCAAACCAATCTGAGCGGCGCAATCTGGCATATGGAACGCGCCAATGAAGCCCAGCTTGGAAATACAGCCCTTCAAAACGAACGCCGCCGATTATACAAACTTCGTGACGGCATTGGCACATCCCGCCTACCCAGTACAAACGGCAATCTTATCCGTATGTATCTGAACGGCGATATGCTGTCAAACGCGATCAATGAGATCAATTCGGTATTGATGGAAGATCCCACGCGCATGGACGTCAAAGTCCTGCTAGCTCAAGCATATTTGCGGAGTGGCAAAAAGGAAGAAACGATCCAGACATGCCGGGAATTGTTGAAAGAGCTTCCTTTGTGTTTTGAAGCCAACCGGATCTTATTTGAAACCCGGTCTCCGGTTATAAAAATAGAAGAAATGCAGACACTGCAGCAGCGCCTGCGTGATCTTGACCCCTATTATGAATTCGTGACACCCGATCAGCCGGATATTAAAAAAGTACCGGATGATCGAGTTTTACTGGAAGTTCCTGAAGGATCAGGCCCGAAAACTGCAACTACAGGAATACCGGAAAACCTGTCATTTTCTTCCACCGGTGCAGGTGGAGGCATGACCGGAAACAGCGGGGCAGGTTTCGGGCAGAGAGACCAGTCACCCGCGTGGATGCCAGACCTGGGATCTCCCTCGTCGTCAGGCCCGGCAAGCAATACCGGTACGATTGCTGGCGTTAATCCAGCCACCCCAAACAGTGGATTCAACTTTGGAAAAAATATGACAACAGACGAACCAACCTCTCGCGATAAATTTTCCTCAGAACCCGATAATTCGCTGAATGCGAACCAACCGGCCAACCCATTCCTGTCATCATCGAATGGAGCCATCCCGGCTGCCGAACCGGGTGATATTCCCGAATGGTTGAAAGCATTAGCGGCAGAACCGCCTGCAGCTTCGTCTGATGCAATTACCGCCCCACTCCGGGTTCCGGGTGAAACCGGCGTTTTGCAGACCGGTGAAGAAAACCTGGACTTCCTCCGGAATTTCGGCGAGGAGACGGCAAACGAGCCGCCTGCTCCGGCTCAACCGGCTGTAAAACCCGCCGAGGGGCCATTGGAAACCTTACCCGGGACGCTTCCCGCCAGTCCGTTCTTAACATCGAGCGAGACGACCCAGCCTGTTCCCATCGAAGATACCAGTACGGCCGAAAAAACCACTGGCCGCGATATGCCGGAGTGGTTACGGTCTGCTGCTGAACCCCAACCAAATGATGAGGTTAGCTCGGTTGAATCAGATTTCAGAGAAGCGTTCAACCCTGTAGAAATTCCAGCCTCGCCACAACAGCCGGTATTTATGGATAATTCCTTCGAGATGCCGGAAGAAACTGTTACCGCGCCGGTATCTGATGAAGAAATCCCCACACCTGAAATCGAACAATATCTGGAACAACTACGGAAAGATATCACCCCCCAGGATCAACCGGATTGGTTGAAAAAAGAAAATCTGGGAAACGATCTGGAAGCCCTCTTCGAGGAGAAACCTGCGCCCCCGCCGCTAGCCTCGCAACCC
>CAYQTY010000435.1:0-2276 GCA_964420535.1 uncultured Leptolinea sp.
TCCATCGACAGTGACCGGTTACCGTATCGGACCGTCTATCACCCAGTTTGCCGTTGAACCGGGGTTTATTGAAAAGTTGGGTATTGACGGCAATATCACCCGCCAGAAGATCCGGGTGGCGCAGATCTCCGCGTTGTCACGTGATCTGGCGCTGGCATTAAAAGCCAAGCGTTTGCGCATTGAAGCTCCGGTTCCCGGGCAGTCATTTCTGGGGATCGAGATCCCCAATTCGACTAATTCGGTCGTCCGGCTGCGTTCCATTATCGAATCGGAATTTTTTCAGAAATCCAGTTCTCCGTTGACCCTGGCGCTGGGTAAAGATGTATCAGGAACGCCTGTAGTGGCTGACCTGGCCGGCATGCCGCATTTACTCGTGGCTGGTACAACCGGCTCTGGTAAATCTGTGTGTATCAGTGCCATGATCAGCTGCCTGATCATGAACAATTCGCCGGCTGACCTGCGCCTGGCCATTCTGGATCCCAAGAAAGTGGAGTTGATCCGGTTCAATGGATTGCCGCACTTATTGGGGCAGGTGGAGACTACTGTCGACCGCATGCAGGCTGTGCTTCGCTGGGCGGTAGTAGAAATGGAAAGCCGCTACAAACTACTGGAAACCCAGAAAGCCCGTGATATTGACTCTTTCAACCGTAAAATGCAGCGCAAGGGAATGGAACCACTGCCGCGCATCGTTGTTCTGATCGACGAGATGGCCGACCTGATGATGGCCGCGCCTGAGCAAACGGAACAAAGCGTGGTCCGGCTGGCGCAGATGGCCCGCGGGGTTGGCGTTCACCTTGTGGTAGCCACGCAGCGCCCGAGTACGGATGTGCTCACCGGCGTTATCAAGGCAAATTTTCCGGCACGCATCGCATTTACGGTGGCATCGGCCATCGATTCACGCGTCATCCTCGATACCAGCGGCGCTGAGACACTGCTCGGGCGGGGTGATATGTTGTTCATGAATTCAGATAATCCGGTCCCTCAACGTGTTCAGGGCGCCATGGTGACGGATAATGAGATCGATAAACTGGTCACTTTCTGGAGAAAGATCATTCCGCCGGTGGATAACGCGGACACTTCGGCGTGCCCATGGGAGAGCCTGATCATCAATTCGGACGAGACGTCAGGGGATGCTTTGGTGGAAAAAGCGGTAGAAATGGTTCGCGGGATGAGCAAAGTCAGCGCGTCATTATTGCAACGCCGGATGCGCATCGGATATCCCCGTGCCGCACGGTTGATGGACGAACTGGAAAAGCTGGGTGTTGTTGGCCCGCTAAATCCGGGCGGCCGCGAACGTGACGTACTGGTCGGCCCCGAAGATGATGATTCTGACTCGTCAGACGATATAGAATAAGCTTCCGGCTGTAGGCGGCCTTTTCTTGACAGGATGTCCGGGGTAGGATAGCATAAGCCATCTATCCTACAAATTCGTCAGGGACATATCGTGGAACAGGCAAGTCAAAAAACACCTAAGTCGGTAGAAGAATTCCTGCGTTATCACTCCAAAGGGCTGCTGGATACCATCGGCAGATTTTTTGTTAAATTGGGTGTACATCCCAATACCGTTACGATTCTGGGTCTGGCCGGAAACTTCGTTGCCGCGGGATTGCTCGCGTACGGTCACATCACCATTGGCGGTATCATCGTACTGATTTGCGGGCCGCTGGACGCGCTAGACGGGGCTATCGCGCGGCTGCGCGGGGAACCCAGTAAATTCGGCGCCTTCGTTGATTCAGTGACCGACCGGTATTCAGAATTGATCATTCTGGCTGGACTGCTGGTGTATTTCCTGGTGATCAACGATCCGGTAAGCAGTGTGGTGGTGTATCTCGCGGCTGCCGGATCAGTTCTGGTGTCGTACGTAAAATCACGGGCCGAATCACTGGACTATACGGCTAAAGTCGGCATTCTCACCCGGGTGGAGCGCTATCTGGTACTGGCTCCCCTGCTTGTTTTTAACCTCCCGGTGATCGCGGTATGGGTTATCGCGATATTCGCAAATTTTACTGCCTTGCAGCGCATCTGGTTTGTTCGCAAACAGGCATATGCCGAGCTGGATTCCCAGAATTAATCGAAAGGCTGGTACAGAAATATGCAACCGGGTTTCGCTATTGGTCCTTTAACCGTTCATTACTATGGTGTGATCATCATGATTGGTGCCATTCTGGGTGCCTATCTGGCTTCAAAACTGGCAGTCAAATACGGGCAAAATCCGGATATTGTGTGGGACGCTCTTCCCTGGATATTGATCTCGGGGATTGTTGGCGCCCGCCTGT
>CAYQTY010000436.1:0-2275 GCA_964420535.1 uncultured Leptolinea sp.
TGTTCATTCTGCCGGGGTATACCTTCAAAGCCGTGGATGCCATGGTGACCAACTTCCACCTGCCGAAATCCTCGCTCGTGATGCTGGTCAGCGCGTTTGCCGGGCGTGAGCGTGTTCTTTCTTCGTATCAGACCGCCATTGAGATGCAGTACCGCTTCTTCTCCTTTGGCGATGCCATGTTGATCCTGTAGAAACTCAAGAAAATCACCCCCGCGGTAATTTGATCCGTAATCCATGTAAAATTGAGCCATATCCTTGATCACGGCCTGTTTAAACATAAACTCCCGGAAAAAATAACCATGCGTATTGTCAAAAAAGTTTTCATTGCTATTATTGAAGCCATCCCCGCCGCGGTATGGGTGCCGGTATTTCTGCTGAAAGGCCTGTACCGCCAACCACTGCAGGCGTTGCTTCTGTTTGCCGGATTGTTGGCTGGATTTGGGCTGGTTTTTTATTTTCTGGTCAATCCGCGCCTGAAACCTGCCGTTACGCGTTTTTCAGGTAAAAAACTCGGCGGAATATTAATAATTGAATTTCTCGTAGCAATCTGCCTGGTCTACCTGGTACCCTTCCATACCCCGGTTCCGGACCATACCCGCCTGACGATCTCACCGGTAGACAACACCCCGGTTGAACTGGTGGAGGTTCGCCTTGGTGAAAGTGTCGTCCCCCTGAACACCGCGCTAACCGAAGGATCCTGCCAGGTGGAGGCCGGACGAATCTCCGCCCCGGACCAGACCTGCCGGATCAGTTTTGAAATTCCGCGCCCGAAGGTTGCGCCAACCCACATCACCCTGCTTCTCTCCAACGGGCCGGATTTCACCGCTGCCCGATACTCTCTGGAATGGGCCCGTGGAACAGTGGATTTACGGGAAGACCAACACGGCGAAGTGACGGCCAACGTGCCGTCACCGGTGCCTTCGCAAACCGTTGACCTTGTCTTTTTCTTTGTTTCAGCCATTCTCCTGGGTGAAATGCTTTTTCTGGGTGGCTTGTTGTTATCGCGGCCTTTGCCGGAATCAGCCGCAAACAATAACACATTCATCGGAGTCCTTACCGGGGGTTGGGCGCGGTATCGCGCCTTCATTCTGCCCGCCCTGGCCATCTACGCGGTGCTACCCGTTGTCAGTTCGTTGTACTTCCCGATGGAACTTGAATTGCGCGAATCCACCAAGTGGCTGCACGCGCTGGCGTTGGGTGCCGGTTTGAACATCTATGACAATTCAATAACCGCGTTTATTAATATGTCACACGGCCCGATGGACGCTTTGCTCAAATCCTTCCTGCTATGGATCAATGTCCCTACCATCATCCTGCGCTGGACGGTGCCGGCCTTCCTGTTGACTGCCATCCTGGCCGCCTGGTGGATCATCCGGGGTGAAACCCGCGCGCGGCTGGAACACGCGCTTTTAGCCGCTATTGTGCTGGACTTTACCCTGATCGCCTATAACCAAGTGATCATCACCGGGCAGACGGAGACCAGCGCCGCCCTATTCCTGGTGTTGACCATGCTCTTCATGGAAAAAGCCGTCACCGGGAAAAAAGTTACCTGGTTGTATTCATTGTTGGCCGGCATCGCGTTAATGTGCACCTTCTTGAGCAACTGGCGGTACGGCCCTACGCTGGCTTCCGCTGGAATTTTGTTCCTGGTAAGGTTGGCTGTCTCCGGAACCGGTATGAAGCACCGGCTGGTCTCCTTCCTGTTGACAGCCGCGGGCGGGCTGCTGATTTTCGGCGGACTGCTGGGCCGGTATTTTCATTTCGACTTTCTGTTGTACTTCAACCACTTCTTCGGTTTCTATAAAGACCTGGGAGAAAAACAATTCTTTGACGTTTTCCTCGGCACACAGATGACCGCCACAACCGGTCTGTCGATCTTCCTGCTGATCGGGCTGGCGCTGCTGATCCGCCTATCACCAAAGAAGGAAGAACGTGCAGAGTTGACCGCCTGGACACTAGGTCTGGCATTTATCTTCGTCACCACAGTAGTCGCCTTCTACCTGAACGGCGCGGGCGGCGGCATCCACTATTACTATCCGCTGATCATTTTTGCCTGGTTCCTGTTCCTCCGGTACCACGACCGCCTTCCACACCGGGAGACGCTGCTCCCGGTTGCCAGTGTGGTCATTCTCTTCGTGAGCGGCGTAGGCTTCAGCCCGGTGCAGCCATTGCTGACATTGAAGGACAGTTGGGAGCGGGCTTCCGACACGATGAAGTTCCTCAGACAGGTCAACAAGTCCTCCCCCATATGGACGGAAGACATTCATTTGTTCAA
>CAYQTY010000437.1:0-2275 GCA_964420535.1 uncultured Leptolinea sp.
GGGAAGGCCGGGATGAGGGTGAGGTCTGCCGGATGCATTTCACCGGACGAACATCCTTCCCGGCAGGTCCTGGTGCGTTGACTGAATCCGCTTGCATCTACCTAAAGCAAATTCGGATGATGGTTTGAAATGTCATATGCCGGCAACGGAAACCCTAAGGGTCTTTGAGACCCTTAGGGTTTTAAGATCTGTGAGTCAAGTAACAAATTCCCCAATTAACTCTACATCTACTTCACATAAAAATACTCGTGGTCGCAGTACTCATGTCCTTCCATTAACGTCCGCGTGCGGTTGAACCCGATCTCCGGATTGAACGCCTTTGTCAGGTCTGCATCGGCGGCGCAATACAACGCGAATCCCCATTCAGCGCCGCCCATCGCGCGGTACATCATGGCGAACGGGCAGGCTGTGCAATGCATTTTCACGCGGCCGTCAGTCTTTTCCATCGTGAACGCGTAACCTTTATCCCGCAGGGGTTCCCACAACGCAGCGACAAGGTCATCGATCGAGTTCTTCCCCGTCTGCGCCGCCAGCGCGTGGAACATGGCACAGGCATCGCCGGATGCTTTTTCGCGGGCCACATCCACCACCTTTGACCCGAACTCCGCCTTCAACGCGTCCAGCAAGCCGATCTGCTGCTTGATATACATTCCGTGGATTGCCTTGAGCGCCTGTTTGACCGCCATCTCATCAGAAACCGGTTGATCTGACATTTTATTCCTCCATATTTTTCCCCAACTATACGCTCGGAGGCGCGGCGCGTCATGTACAAATGTTGAGAAAAATCAGCCAATTCCCGCTTTACGGCGCACTCGGCATAATTGCGTGGGGGTCACCCCGATATACGAAGCCACCAGGTATTGCGGAATGTCCTCTTCCAGCGCTCCGAAGGCACCCCGGAAGAGGGCATACCGTCCGCCGGCGTCCAGGGTGGCCATCTGCTCCAGCCGGTCACACAATTCCTGATACCGGCGCTGCATCCCCCGCTCGGAAAGCACCCTGAAATCCTCATGTTTCGCGTACAGTTCCCGGATATCGGAATACCGGGCTTCCAGCACACGTGAATCACGCAGCGCGCGGATGTTGACCAGGTTCCCGCCGGCCGGGTCGAACGCTGCCAGCAGGAACTCGCCAGCCGAGAGGAAGTTTTTCACATACTCCGGTTGACCCGGTTTATCCACCGTCATCACGAACAATCCGTCCACCACAAAACCCAGGCGGTCGTTCACATCTCCGGCGCGCGCGAAAATATCGTCGCGTGCCAACACCCGCAGGGTAAAGCGCGAGAGTACATCGCTTACCGTTGCGCTGTCCAGGGGAAGACCGGCAAGAAATTGCTGAAACACAAGAAAAGCGCTGTTCATACAGATCGCTTTTCATTTTAATGGATGTTTACGAAAAGAACCCAAACCAGAACAGGTATTTTTATCCGGTTTCAACATCCAGCGGCGCGGGCGGGGCGGGTGTGGGGACATCCGGAATCACCGGTGCGTCACCCGGCAGACCCGGGATGGGCGTCAAACCGGGAGAGAGCTCAAGCATATCGCTGGAAGGGGCGGAATCAATGTCGCTGCCGCTCTGCCCGTAGGTGGTAATTCCCCAGCAGTACGCCTGGTCATCTTTTGACAGCACACAGGTGTATTCATATCCCGCCGTGATGCTGACTTTCTCACTGGCATAACCGGTCACATCTACCGGCGCGCTGCTGAATTTTTCTGTGCTGGAATTTCCCAACTGGCTAAAGGCGTTGTCACCCCAACATTGAATGCCTTTCACCATCTCAGATTGGTCAGGGCTGAGCGCGCATGTGTGTTTTTCTCCGGCGGTAATTGTGTACACACCAGAATACAATCCGGCGACTGTTACCGGCAGTGGACTGGCTTCGGTGGTACCGTCGCCCAGTTGGCCGTTGGAATTATCACCCCAGCAAAACACATCTTTACCGGCCAGCGCGCAGGTATGGCGTGCTCCAGCCGCCAGCATGCTGGCATTTTCAAGGCCCGCTACCTGAACGGGTGTCGCCTTCCCTTTAACCGCCACGCCTTTGACTACCGTGCCATCACCCAGTTGACCGTACTCGTCATTACCCCAACACCACACGGTGCCATCCGTCAACCGGACGCAGGTATGGTTGGCGCCTGCGGCGATGGCCTGTGCCGGGCCCGGCAGGCCAATCACATCAACCGGGATGTTGCGCCCCAGAAATTCTCGAGTGATGCCATTACCCAGTTGACCGGCGCCGTTCAAACCCCAGCATTGGACGGTTCCATTTTTT
>CAYQTY010000438.1:0-2262 GCA_964420535.1 uncultured Leptolinea sp.
GCCGGCTGACCATCCTCTGTGTATTCGTCGGTATAGCTGTGATTTCGGCCGTCTTGTTCTATTTCCAAAAGAAAGAAATTCTGGCGGATATTCGCGGAATGAAACGGCTGTTTGTGGAAACAGAGATCCTGAGCCTGGTTCTTTTCCTCATTTTCCTGGGTGTCCGCCTTGGCAATCCGGACCTGTGGCATCCGTACAAGGGCGGGGAAAAACCTATGGACTTTTCGTATTTCAATGCCATACTGAAAAGCACCAGCTTTCCTCCATACGATCCCTGGTTTGCCGGCGGGTATATCAACTACTACTATTACGGTTTTGTGATCGTGGGTACACCGGTAAAACTACTGGGCATTACACCTTCTGTAGCTTATAACCTGATCCTGCCAACCTTATTCAGCCTGGTTGGAACGGCTGCCTTTTCCATCGGGTACTCGTTGGTCGATTCGCTGAGTCACCCGCAGTTACAGGCAATGGCACACGCGCTTCGCCGGAAAATATTGCGCACACGGATGGCATCCGAGGATCCTTCCGTTGTTCTGCCTTCCGATATGCATGATGATGAGTATGTCTCAGATCGTGTTGAGTCCGTTTATCCAGTTCTTGAAAAACCGGTTGCTGTGGAAGAAATTAAGGAGACGGGCGTTAACCCCGCGGCTGTTCTGGGCGGATTGGGTTCCACGTTGCTCCTGTTGATCCTGGGAAATTTGGGGACGATCCGGATGATCTGGCACGGCTTGATCAGGGTTGGGTCCCCGACCGGAACCATGGAAAATTCAACCCTGTTGGAGCGCCTGGCGTGGACGGCACAGGGACTGGTAAAGATGGTCAGCGGATCACCTTTCCCGTATCCGGTAGGTGACTGGTACTGGATCCCCAGCCGCGCGATCCCCGGCGAACCGATCACAGAGTTCCCGTTCTTTACCTTCCTCTATGCGGATATGCACGCGCACATGATCGCCCTGCCGCTTACACTGGCAGTTCTGGCGTGGATCCTTTCCATCGTATTGCGTAAAGGGCAATGGAAGGCGGAAGGAGAGCGGTTAAATGGCTGGATGCAATTCGCTATTACGCTCTTTATCGGCAGCCTCCTTGTCGGAGCGTTGAAACCGACAAACACCTGGGATCTCCCGACCTATATGCTGCTGGCTTCTGCCGGTTTGATCTTCGCCGCGTTTTCATTCAGTGACTTGCAGTTGTGGCCCGAAGGTAAGCGCCCTGTCTGGCAAATGAGGGGACTGGAAGCGCTGGTCTCGGTGGCGGTGTTCATCGGGTTGTCATTCTTGCTATACCAACCGTTCACACACTGGTACGGGCAGGGGTATAACTCGATTGACCTGTGGACAGGGGACCGGACTCCTTCATGGAGTTACTTCACCCACTGGGGTTTGTTTATAATCCTGATACTTTCGTGGTTTGTTCAAGATACATACGACTGGCTGGCGACAACGCCGGTCTCTTCACTGAACAAGTTAAAACCCTACCGCACGCACCTGACCGTTCTGGCAGTACTGGCGGTATTGATCCCGATCGGACTGGTCATTTATGGCGTTGGAATCGCCTGGATGGCTTTCCCGCTGGCCGCCTGGGCGCTGGCTTTGATCTTCCGCCCCGGGCAGGCACCGGCAAAACGGTTTGTGCTGTTCCTCATCGGTTCCGGTTTTGTGTTGACCCTGGCGGTTGAATTGATCGTACTAGTGGGGGATATCGGCCGTATGAACACGGTATTCAAGTTCTACCTTCAGGCGTGGTCTATGCTTTCCATCAGCGCCGCCTTTGCCTTCATTATGGTATTCCCCCGGCGGCCTGAATGGTCCGGCTGGCTCAACACCACCTGGCAGATCGTGGTGAGCGTTCTGGTGTTCTGCGCGGCACTCTTTCCGGTGCTGGCCGGCGCGGATAAAATCCGTGACCGCATTAGCACACAAGCGCCGCACACTTTGGACGGCGCCGCATACATGGCGACATCTGTGTTCAGCGATAACGCTGTAAACATTGACCTGAGCCAGGATTATGAAGGAATCCAATGGATGCAGCAGAATGTCAAAGGCTCACCAGTGATCGTTGAAGCCAACACGGTGGAATACCGCTGGGGCAGCCGTTACACGATCTACACCGGTTTACCCGGCGTAGTCGGGTGGAACTGGCACCAGCGCCAACAGCGCGCGGCGGTTCCGTCATCCGAAGTTACAGACCGTGTGGAAGAGATCAAAAAGTTTTACGAAACCACCGATCTGGATGAGACACAGGCTTTCCTGAAAAAAT
>CAYQTY010000439.1:0-2261 GCA_964420535.1 uncultured Leptolinea sp.
CGTGTCATGTATGACAGGCTGACAAACGCCCCTGCCGCGGCAGGGAAATACCAGTTCTTGCGTTCAACCCCATATGTTATCAATAACATAGAGACCAGCATCAGGGTGATGAACTCCGGCTCACTCAACGCGAAAGTGTGTGCGCGCAATACCGATTCCGAAGTGGCAACCAGTAACGCGGCCAGCACCGCCCAGGCCTTTGACCGGGTGAGCCGCAGGGTAAGCCATGCCGCCAGAAAGCCGTTTAACACGAAACAAGCCAGGCTGATCAGCCAGCCGGCTGTGATCAGGTCAACGCCGGTTTTGGCCATCGCGGCCAGAGTGTACGAATACAGCGGTACGTTGACCGTCAACGGCTTGATCTCGCCGCCGCCGGAGGTGCGGCTGTATCCATTTCCGGCGAGAATATTTTCCGCGCCGCCAATGTAGACAACAGAATCGTTAATCAGTCCGGGGCCGAATGGTGTAGCGTATACAAGCGCCCCCACCCCGGCAGCCAGGATGACGACCAGGCTTCCCCAGAACATCAGGGGGTGTATTTTGACCGGGATCTTTCCGGAAATCTTCTTAATCTGAGACAAGCGATTCCTCAATAGTTCGCATAAAACTCGAAGGTAATTATAATGGAGATTATTCTCAGACTAATTCCGAAGAGGGCTCGAAAAAATTATGAAGATTGAAAAAGTGGCATTTGGCGGTTGGAAAAACTGTATTCAGATCGATAACGGCACCATTCAGATCATCGTGACCACCGACGTTGGCCCGCGCGTAGTTTCCTGCGGTTTCAAGGGCAAAGACAACCTCTTCTTCAACAACCCCGCCGAAATGGGAACATCGGGCGGGAAAGAATACGTGGGGTATGGCGGTCACCGCCTGTGGGCAGCTCCCGAACTGGCCAGCCGCACCTACTACAATGATAACTTCCCCGTGGAATTCAAACAATTGAAAGACGGCGTCATCCTGACATCCGCCGTGGAAACCACCACCGGCCTTCAGAAATCCATGGAAATCCACATGGATGAGAAAGAACCGAAAGTGGTTGTGCGTAATATCATCCAGAATTGCGGTCTGTGGCCCATCAAGTTTGCTCCTTGGGCTCTTTCCGTGATGGCCGCCGGTGGTGTGGCTGTGCTGCCCGTTGCCCCGCGTGACTTCACCCCCGGCCTGCTGCTGCCGTCACATTGCATCGCCATCTGGCCGTACACCAAAATGACCGACCCGCGCTTCACCTGGGGCGATGACTATATCCTGCTTCGTCAACAGATGGGCGCCAACCCCACCAAGATCGCCGTGATGAACGAAGAAGGCTGGGCAGCCTGTGTCTTTCCGCATGCCACGTTCATCAAACTCTTCACCCGCAAAGCCGGCGAAGAATATGTTGATTTCGGCACCAACCTGCAAAGCTGGACCAACAAGGAATGCCTCGAACTGGAAACCCTTGGCGAGTTCAAAACCCTGGACCTGGGCGAAACCACCATCCACGAAGAGACCTGGTTCTTCGCCGAAGGCATACCTGTGCCAGCCAACGACGAGGATGTAAAGAAACACATCCTGCCGGTGGTTAAAAAGGCCAAGAAGTAGCCTTCATCCGTCAATCGTAGGGGCGCACGGCGTGCGCCCCTTGCTTATCCAAAATCAATGAATTGGCGGGTTTTATACCTGCCATATTTTTTAAATTCGCTATTGTTGTTTCGAAAAATCCACCGGGTATTGATACATCGCTCCGTTTTCCCCGAAAGCATCCACCCGCAACCCATCGGTGAAGACTTTTGCCCGTTCGGAAGCTTTGTCGCCATATATTGACTTGAACTGGCTCTCCAGCGTGTCAAACACGATCAGCACGCTGTTGGCGGCTTTAAATTCGGCTTCCGCCGGGTCTTTCCCCGCGGGTCCGTCACCATAGCGGGTGAAGGGATAGACCGGTTTATCGGTATAGATTTCCGCCACCGGTTCTGCCACCCGGCCGGTGAGATACAGTACAGCCATGGTTTCATTGGTGACCAACTTTTGGGTCTCGGGTAAAACTTTGATGGCCTCGATCAATTGCGACTGCCGCCAAGTGACGGCGTTATAGCCCAGACCGGTTTGCGCGTTCTGCCTCACAATGCGGACAGTACGTATCCCATACCAGCCAACCGCGCCGATCATCAGCAGCGTCACGGCCATTTTCAGCGGCTTCCCCAGATCCATTTCAAACAGCTTAGCCAGCATCAGTCCGGCTATCCAGATCACTGCTGTATGCGCGGGAGATAACGTACGGT
>CAYQTY010000440.1:0-529 GCA_964420535.1 uncultured Leptolinea sp.
AAGCCGATAACCAACAGAACCAGCAAGATCAAGATATCGCAATACGCGAAGGCGTTGCCAAAGCGTCCGGCATCCACCTCGTTGAGGATTTGAGCCGTCATGATCTTTGCATACGGGGTTGAAAGGAAAATCACGGCCGAAAGTGATGTCATGGACCGGGCAAAACTGTACACCAACCCGGTAAGAAAGGCTGGCCGGATCAATGGGAGGGTGATTTTTCGGAATGTTGTAGCGTTATCCGCGCCAAGGCTAATCGCCGCCTCCTCAATTGACGGGTCGATCTGCTGAAGTGATGCCACCCCGGCACGTACACCTGCCGGTACACTGCGAACCACATACGCCATGATCAGCGCGACTGTTCCACCGGCAATTGCCGTACCCCCGGCCAATGCTGGAAGTATGACTGTATCGTCTAACTTCAGCGGGCGGTTGAACGCCAGCAAATACCCGATACCCAGAACGGTACCGGGAAGGGCAATACCCAGCATGGAGGTAAAATCAATCAATCCACGGCCGGCAAATTTCTTCC
>CAYQTY010000440.1:539-2260 GCA_964420535.1 uncultured Leptolinea sp.
CCATCATTGCCTGGGAACCAAGTCCCATCAACACAAACTGGAAGTGCCGCAAGGTGGGTGTGTAGTTGATACCAAAAAGCTCAGTGAATGCGCCGACAAAAACCGTCCCGTAGATCAGAAGAATAAGCAACGCGAAGAACATCGTCAGGCCGAAAAGTCCCCATCGGATGAACGGATTGGTAATTCTGGTTGGTTTTCCGGATGGTTTCCCCGTCACTGAGATGACTGATTTTCGGCTCACCCAGTAACGCTGGATAATGAAAACAGTCAGCGAGGGAACCAGAAGAATGACAGAGAGCACCGAACCGGCAAAAATATCATACTCGCCGGATATGGCGATATAAACGCGTGATGCCAGCACTGTGAAATCGCCGCCCAGAACCAACGGGTTGGCCAGATCGGCAATGGCTTCCACAAACAACAGCAGGAATGAACTGGCAATACCGGGAACAAGCATGGGTAAAGTGACCGTTCGGAAAACATCCCATTTTGACGCGCCCAGATTTGTAGCGGCTTCATCCAGAGAAGGATCCAGTGCCCGCAACATTCCTGCAAGGTTCATATATGCAACAGTGAACAGAGATAATGTCAGAACCGCGGTCAGCCCGGTAAAACCATACAGATCATAGCGAATTCCCAATAACTTGAAAGTAATAAGCCCACCTCGTCCGAACAACACGATGGCAGAGGTCGCAACCGCAAATGGAGGGCTAATGATCGGCATAAGAGCCATCAGATGCATAAACCGCTTACACGGAACATCCAACCGGACCTGAACATATGCGAAGAGGAATCCGAGGATCGTTCCCAGGAGGCCGACGACCATGCCCAGTTGAACCGTATTCTTCATTATTCCAAGATAAACCGGGGAAGAAAAATAACGAATGTAATATGACAGCGCTTCAGTAGTGAATGACACCCCGAGCATCTGAAAAAGGGGCAGAACGATCGCAATAGCCAGGAAAGCTAAAACAACGATCAGTCCGGTGAGCAACGTCCAATCCGAGCCAATCCGGCGGAATTCATCCAATCGGGCTTTTGAAGATCCTCTCATCTTTACCGTCCATCCATTTTGTCAATATTATGGGGGTGCCGCCTTTTGAGCTGGCAGCACCCCCACTCGATATGTGAATTCAGGATGTTACTCTTTGGGCGCCGGAGCAATTTCAGCATCGAAACGCTCGGTCATGTCTTTCTTGGCGCCGGCAGAGGCAATGAAATCATAATTTACCAGATTGATCGTATCCAGCTTGACAGCTTCGGGCGGAACTGCGGCATCAGGATTGGTGGGCAGCTGGAATGAATTTACTGTCGCGGCGATCTCCTGGGTTTTGCCAGTCAGCACCCAATCGATCCATTTCTTGGCGGCATCGGGATTGTGGTTTCCTTTGACGATGCCTACACCACCGATTTCGTAACCGGTACCTTCTGTCGGGAAGCTGGTCACCAAAGACGTCATGCCTTCCTTCTGGAATTTCACACAATCATGCGAGAAAATGATGGCAATCGCGATTTCACCACGGCCAGCCATAGGGCCGGGAGCGGAACCGGTCTTTGTGTACTGCAAAATGTTGTTATTCAACTTTTTGTAATACTCAAAGGACTTCTCCATATCGCCACCCTGGAGGGTGTTGATCGTCCATAATGCGGTGAACGCGGTACCAGAAGTGGCCGGGTGCGCCATGGCGATGTTGCCCTGAAGCGCCGGGTCGAGCAGGTCT
>CAYQTY010000441.1:0-2250 GCA_964420535.1 uncultured Leptolinea sp.
TCCGAAGAGCTGATAACGCATTCGACATGGTGTTTCCTTATATCCAGAGTGCATAACTGTTACGTTCCAGTATAATTTTCCTTATGACTGAATTCAAGTTCTATACACCCTTGCAGGTCCGTTACGGCGATATTGACGCGCAGTGGCATGTCAACCACGCCCACACCGTCACATTCATAGAAACCGCACGTTTTAACTTTGTTCAGGAGTTAGGAATTTTTGACGGAGCATCATATTTCGACCTTGGATGGATCGTAGCCGATGTGCATGTCTCATTCCTCGCTCCCATTTACCTCACCCAAAAGATCCGTGTAGGTGTCCGGGTGGCGAAACTGGGCAATAAGAGCATGACCCTTGAATACCAGATCGAAGATGAAAAGACCGGTGAAGTGTTAACCAAAGCCGAAACCGTGATGGTGCATTTTGATTACCACACACACTCAAGCCAACCCATTCCGGATGAATGGCGTCAGAAGATCTCTGAACATGAAGGTTGGAAATGATCGAAAAGAAAACTCTGCCATCCATTGATGATGGCTATCTAATTTCCACATTGACCAGCCTATTGAACACACCCAGCCCTACCGGGTTTGCCGAACGGGCTGTCGTATTCGTTGAAGAAGAATTGAATGATTATCCGGAACTGGTGAAAGCCCGCACCCGTAAAGGCGCGTTGGCTGTCACCTGGCCGGGATTGAACACGGATGCCCCGCGCGCATTGACCGCGCATATCGATACTCTCGGCGCGGTTGTTAAAGAGGTCAAATCGAATGGACGGCTCCTTTTATCCGCCGTAGGTGGATTGAACTGGAACAGTGTGGAAGCGGAAGGGGTCACGGTTTTTACCGCCGGAGGCAAGGCCTTGCGTGGTAGTTTGATGTTCCACAAACCGTCCATGCACGTTTATTCCAAAGAAGAGCTTGAAGCCAAACGTGATGACACCACCATGGAAGTCCGCCTGGATGAAAAAGTGACCAGCGCCGCAGAAACCCGTAAACTGGGTATAGAGGTGGGCGATTTTGTTGCGTTCGATCCGCGAGTGGAAGTGACCAACGGATTTGTTCGTTCGCGTCACCTGGATGACAAAGCCTGCGCGGCCTGCATTCTGACAGCCGTTAAAGCCCTGCGTGATGCCGGCTTGAAACCGGTGCAACGTACCACCATACTTTTTTCCAATTACGAGGAAGTCGGTCACGGCGCCGCGGCGGGCATTCCATCGGATGTTGTCGAACTCCTAACCGTGGATATGGCTGCCGTGGGTGAAGGGCAGAATTCAGACGAATTCCATACGAGCATCTGCATTAAGGATTCACACGGCCCCTATCACCACGGGATGACCACCCGACTCCGCCGCCTCGCAGAAGCCTACGGTATTGATTACCGGGCGGACATCTACCCGCACTACGGGTCAGATGGTGAAGCTGCCTGGACCGCCGGCGCGGATATAGCTGTGGCATTGATCGGCCCCGGCGTGGATGCTTCACACCATTACGAGCGAACACATATTGACGCGTTGACCGCCACCACCCATTGGTTGATGGCCTACCTTCTGGAGGAATAAATGCCTCAATCTGAAAACTCTCTGGAATCCCGGTGGGTAAAGCGCATAGAACCGGGTCTATTATGGCTGTTCCGGGGCAGTGAAAAAACCAGTTGGCTTGAATGGGGCTGGATTGCCGCTTTGTGGTTGGTAGGACTATTCCTGTTCGGGCAATTCTTCAACTGGGGCAATATTCCCTTTGACTTCCACGATTGGGCAGAGATCTCAGCGCCGCGCGTTGCCTTCGTGCAGGATGCCGTAAAGACCGGGCAGATTCCCTTGCATATGCCCGATGGATCAGCATTGCGAAATGTCACTGATCGTTACATGGCTCTTCCGGATGTGATGCTGGCGCCGCAGATGTTGCTGCTGGCAATCCTTCCGGTGGGATGGTTTGTTCTGGTCAACGTGTGGTTGATGTGTTCCATCGGTCTTCTGGGTCTGGTCAGTCTGTGGCAGCGGCTTCATCTGTCACCGGTAACAATTGCCATTCTCTTTTTCTTTTTCAATTTTAACGGCCTGGTCCTGACGCACTTCGGAGTGGGGCACATCAATTACACAGGTTATTTTTTGTATCCCATCCTGTTTGTTCTTTTAATGGATATGGTCGAATCAGACAAACCGTTCAGCCTGAAAAGCCGCGATTCATGGCGCTGGTTAGCCGGATACGCATTCCTGCTTTTCTTCATGTTACTTAACGGATCCTTCCA
>CAYQTY010000442.1:0-2247 GCA_964420535.1 uncultured Leptolinea sp.
GTACCCTGGGAGAAGAGTACACATGGGCGCCAATCACAGTAGAACCGGTTCCACCCGTTGAGTTGCCGCGCATTGAATTTCCTCCGTTTATTTTTCCAGTAACGCCCCCTGCAGGGGAAACCTGTATCAGTGGAACGACTATAACTGGCCCCTACAATGTTCCATTGAAACAGACCATTCTCCGGAATTACGAAACCACCGTGCCGGCAGAACCGGTTGATACCTTTGATCACCTGGTACAAAATGGCAAGGTTTTCAACTACGAAACAAAGCAGTGGGAGATCCCAAAGCCCACAATCATTCCTATCAAGATGTCGATGGATACAAAGGTATTTGAGGCCAATATCCGTCCTGCGACCGTCACGAATAAGACCTATCTCGAAATAGAAGGCTTGATCCGATCAGTAAACAATATCGGCGTGGATGAATATGGCGACTTCTATACCGGTAACGGATATTGGAAAGTTGAAGCTCTCAATCAAAACGGCACAGCCATACTTACGGGCGTCAATGATCTTGTCACGGTTGATAATGCCATAACCCGGGTAGTGCGATTCAATCCCACCGTTGCCACAAGAGTTTATGGATTTCGCATATCCTTAATTAATACCGATGACCCACTTACTGGAAGGATTCACAATACCAGGCTTGTTAAATTCGAGTCTGCGCTAGGACATTGGGGCGATAGCAACACACCATGGATGTTCCAGGAGCTTACAGAAAACGGAAAAATGTATTGCCTGGAAGAAACAGGTCACTGGCATAACTGGTCCAAAGATTTTAACGGGGTGATAACGGTTAATCCGGACGAGAAATATGGATATAGGATTGGCACTTATCCTGATTATTATGGCGGCTCCATCAGTGGAGTTCCATCAAACGAAGGAGGGCGTTTTGCTCCTTATGTTGCTGGCGACTATTCAAATGGGTCACGATGTTACAACACACATGGCGGCACATCGGCTAACCATTTCAGGCCAATACGCTGTGAATTTACCGGTATTCAAAGGCGAGTCAGGTTGGCCTGGCAAGCACCGCAAGGTGGTTTGCAAAATATTGGCGCTCACGGCGGACATGGTAATGCCACCTATACACACGGGTACGGCTGGAATCTCTATGAATGTATCATCGTCAGTCGACAGCTTACCTTTGCAATTTCGGCCATGCGAATCTACAACGTTTGTTTATAGGGTTGAAAATGTCATCAACAACAACGCCAAATCTCCTTAAAAATACAAAGAAAGGGTATCCATTACTCCTTTTTTCGGCAAAACCCTATTCCGCTTTCAATTTTCAGATATGCGCGTCTTTCTCCATGGTCGGCATATACACCTGGGCTGGTTTGATCGGACTGGCTACCGATGCCGATAACTATATAGTTGCCCGATGCAGCATGACCCGGGTTCAAATCATCAAGGTTCGTAATGGGTTCATGCAAATCCTGGCTGAAGATTACATTACTCAAAATCGTGGCTATATCACCATGATGTTTTCGCATAAGGATGGCGAATTATCGGTCAGACTTCAAACTGGTGGATTTTTCACCGACCCCATTCTTACCTATCGCTGGAAAGAATCAGATGGTCCGATGTCAACTGATCCGGATCTTTTTCATGTGGGTGTGTACTCCTGTATCAATCCACCGCATTTCAGGATCACGTCCTTCAACCCGGCCAACTGCGATGGTATCCCGTATCTTCCTGGAACGGACACCAGTACCCTCTCGCTATTTCCTGATTCCGGCTATGTAGTAATTGATGATGCTCAGTATTACTACGAAGGCAGAAAGCCCTGGTTGAGCGAACTGACACAGATCACAAACTTCCCTGGGCCGTTCCAGGTGAAAGCAACCGGAGCGTTTACCTATACCAATCCGGATTCAGGGATCGCATTTTCTGGTAAAGCCGTCGAAGCGGCGATGTTTGATTGGAGAAATATTTCGACTGACTTCAACAATTTATTCTTTGCCACTGATGCCCAATACGCCTGGACTATTACGGCGGTTGATCGGAAGAACTTCATCAGTCCGGCTACCTGGTTGCGTAATCGCGCCCGGTTTTTCTGCCCTCACCAAAAAGGGGTAGTTTCCACCACCCACAGAGCATGGATAACAACAGGTCTTATTGATGTCCACCTTTCACGAGCCGGAGATTCAATAAACCCGCAGCATGACATGGGAAGCCTTTGCTTTGTGGATTCAGATGATTTTTGCGTCATCCATAAATTCAAGGCGTCTTCCGGAGATGC
>CAYQTY010000443.1:0-2202 GCA_964420535.1 uncultured Leptolinea sp.
ATGGCTTTTTCAATATCCAGGGTGCCTACCACGCGGTCTTCAGTGGCCGAAACCGGCAGGTTGACAAACGGAGTGGGGCGGTTTTTTACCGGGAGGGATGCCCCCCGGTTGACACGTTCGCGGCATTCCGTGCATAATGTCGCCTGATTATCAGGGTCACAACCGAAACGGCAGTCAGCCACTACTTTCACATTGGGCAGTAAGGCAGCCAGGGCGCGCGCGGCGGTCGATTTAGCCGTTCCGCGTTCACCACGGATTAATACACCGCCGATCCGGGGATCAACAGCATTAAGTACCAGAGCGCGCCGCATACGGTCCTGACCAACGATAGCAGTAAATGGGAAAATAGTAGGCATAAAAAGATTATCCTTGTAAATTTTTCTTCCAATTCTGGAAGTGTACCACCAAAAATCAGGCCGGTACTTGCGTTGTATGAACTAACGATGGATATACATGAATAAAACATGTTTTCTGTCAATTTTTCGCGGAATTAATCCCCTTCAACGGGGTATAATTTGATTGCTGGAGTCTGTATGGAAAAGAAAATTCGTGTTCTGGTGGCAAAACCCGGCCTGGATGGACATGACCGGGGAGCAAAAATAGTCGCCCGCGCGCTTCGTGATGCCGGTATGGAAGTGATTTATACCGGTTTGCGGCAAACGCCTGAAATGATCGTCGAAGCAGCGCTGCAGGAAGATGTGGATGCCGTTGGATTATCCATTCTTTCCGGCGCGCATATGGCGCTTGTTCCGCGGATCCTCGAACTGATGAAACTGAACCGGCTGGAAGACCGACCGGTATTTATTGGCGGAATCATTCCCGGCGAAGATTCTGCCGAACTGTTAAAAATGGGGGTAGCCGGGGTATTTGGCCCCGGAACGTCGACAGACGAGATCATCTCATGTGTGCGCCTCGCTCTTACCGGCGCCAAAGAAGGGTAAGGTTCAATCAGGCGCCATGAATCAGGTTGATGCCCTTCTACAAGGTGACCGGCTGGCGCTGGCGCGTACCCTCACACGAATTGAAAATGATACCTCTGGAAGCCGGCGTATTCTGGATACGCTATTCCAGCATGCCGGAAACGCGCATATCATCGGGGTGACAGGCCCCACGGGTTCCGGCAAGTCCACATTGGTCAATCAACTGGCATTAGCTTTCCGACAACCATTAGATGGAACCAAACCGGCCCGGGTATCCATTCTGGCCGTCGACCCCACCAGTCCGTTTACCGGCGGCGCGGTGCTGGGTGACCGTGTACGAATGCGCGACTTAAGCGGAGATACCGGCATCTTTATCCGCTCGGTTGCCACCCGCGGCGCGCTGGGAGGGCTTTCCATGGCAGCCGCCGAAATGGTCACCGCGATGGACGCGGCCGGTTATGACGTGATCATTGTAGAAACCGTTGGCGTAGGCCAGAGCGAACTCGAAATTGCGCGTCTGGCCCACACCGTTCTACTTGTCGAAAATCCGGGATTCGGCGATGATATCCAGGCTATAAAAGCCGGCATCCTCGAAATTGCCAGCATCATCGCCATCAACAAGTCAGACCGTCCCGGCGTGGATCAGACAGAACTGGCGTTGCGGTCCATGTTGGACATGGATCCATCCGGTCTGCCCGCGGGGCACCACGGGTATGATGACAGCACCGGAGAGGTTTCACGGCAAAAGGAGCAATCCCCCTGGAAAGTCCCTCTGGTTCGTACGGTGGCTGTCACCGGCGATGGTATTCAAAATCTGGTACAGGCATTGCGCGAACATCTGGTTTACCTGAAATCCAGCGGTCTGTGGCAGACCGGTCAAAAAAACCGGATGCGCCATGACCTCGAATTATTGATCCGTGAAGTATTATTTCAAACCTGGGTTGCCCGCATGAATCCCCAGGAGTACGACCAGGCTCTCGACCGTTTATTCAACCGGACAATCTCACCTTATCATCTCGCGGAAGAACTGATTGCTTCGGATTATGCCGCCAAAACGCCGGCAATTCATTTAAAATAGCAGGTACGACTTTTCTTTGGAGGAATGGACTTATGGAACGAACCCTTATCGGAGATCTGCGCAGCAAAATCGGACAATCCGTTACTGTTCAAGGCTGGCTGCAAGTTTTGCGGGACCAGAAAAAAATGCAGTTTCTGGTGCTGCGCGATCAGACCGGATGTGTGCAAATCGTAGTGGAAAAAGCTGCCAGTCCCGATCAGGCTG
>CAYQTY010000444.1:0-2190 GCA_964420535.1 uncultured Leptolinea sp.
AAGCCAGCATACTGACCAGACCATCACCGGTAATTTGCTGCGCGTTTCCGGAGTACGGGTCAACAAACCAGATATTGCCCTGATAGACCAGGGCAATCCGTAATGGAATGTTTTCTTCAGGTGCCGGAGACCATGAGATCTGTTGAGGTTCTATGGGTTGTGAACCTTCCGCCGGAAAGACAATCCTGCGGTTTGAACCATCACGGTCCATAACCATAAGGCGTGCCCGGCTGGTTTCGCTTTGATCCGGGAAGGCTGCCTGAAGGTATGCTACCAGATAATTGGATCCATCCAACCAGGGTGATGGCACAGGGTAGGCGAACATCCCGGTATCAGGAACAACTTCAAGCTTCAGGCCCTCTCCGGGTACCAGTGCAGAGACATTGAAACGTTGTGACTGTTCCTGCGTGGATACCGCCGGATCTTGATTATGATTGGTGAAGAAGAGAGAAAGATGGTCGGGTGCCCAACCTATGGCAGGTACCCAGGCCCAATCACCGGTGGTCTGGTAGGGCGTTATAGCCATCAATTCAGTTGTCCTGCCGCTATCCGGGTCTATCAGGCCGACCGAATCAGGCCGGGCATACGCCAGACGTTCTCCATCCGGCGACCAAACATACCGCGTTCCCCACCATCCAAACACTCCGCCGGAATTGGTGGAAATAATTTCTTTACTGCCTACAATATCTCCACCATCATCAATGCGCAATAACTGGAGGTCATTGTTGGATTGCCACCCAGGAGCGGTGGTACGTGATTCCACTGTAGAGTAGGTGAAGGTGACATCTTTCCCGGGGATAAATCCCGCGGCATTGATCACATTGTTGACACGCAGGTTGATCAAATTATCATCTGTTATATCGGTGCGGGCCAACCAAAGCGAATTGATAACGTTGGGTTCACTGTCTTTCAATTTACGGGTAAACAGGATCCATTTTCCGTCATTTGACACACTGAGAACATGTCCATCCGCATCTGCTGTGGTGACTACCGGTTTGCGGTTGCCCGTGGCGCCTTCCATCATCCAAATATTGCCTGAGGACAGATAGATCAAGTGCCCCTGGATGGCAATGGAGCTGAATGGAGCACGAACACCGATCATTACAATTTCGGGGCGGGCGGCTTTGATCTCAGTGGATTTGACCAGCGTTTCCGAGGTTTGTTGTTCGTCTTCGAAGACTTTACGATACGTGTCTTCGCGTTCGCCGTTCTCGCCGGGCTGGATCAGCATAGTTTGACCTTCGGGCAAAGATTCATTCCGCACAGTTTGATGTTCGAATGGCACAGTTACTGTTCGGGTTTCATTCTCTTCGCGACCCCGGGTCACCGTTATCAATGTTACGTCAGTCAATGCTGAGCCAACAGGTGGGTTAACTTTATCGAGTTCATTAATGGTAATACCGGCCGCGTCCAGCGCCGTCTTCACACTGGCGCCTGGCAGAACATCCACCGGCACGTCTTTGCCGTCCACTTTAATGACCACTGACAGAACGATCATCTGCGTTGGTGTTGCCGTGCAGCCAACTATCAGGATGCCGGCCGCCATCAATCCGGCCCATAAGGCGATAAAGAAACTTAACCTGCGTTTGATGATGGCCGTTTCCCCTGACTAAATTTTTTGCGCTACTATGATCAGTTTGTGTTCAGCGATCGTTATTGATTGAACAACAAAACCCTGTCCGGTCTGGCCCTGCAAACCCTCATTAATCGTGGTTGAGATGGTTGTCAGGGCGGATTGCGGGATTGGGAAACCGGCAATTGTGGCGCTGGTAACGGTCATCATTGGTTTTCCGGCTGCGTCGCTGGATACGCCAAGCACTATACTGAGGTTACCCGAAAATCCGTTGGTTGAAGCGTTCCCGGTTATGATCGCCTGGTTGTTATCAAGAACAACCTGTAAATTGGATAATTGCGCATCCTGGATATTGCCGGTTTGACCATTGATAAGGCTGGTCAACTGGCTTTCTGATAATTCGATGGTCACCTGCTGCCCGCTGGCAGCCTGGTTCAATTGATTGGCCAATTGATCAGTAAGTGCCTGTTGCTCGGCCGGCGGCAGAGTAGGAATTACTACCGTAGGCACCTGTTTAACAACGGCAGATTGCAGATTACAGGCAAGGGTGGATAGAACCAACCCTGTCAGAAGAATTACGATTTGGAGTTTTCTGTTTTTCATTGCTTTAACCCTTA
>CAYQTY010000445.1:0-2179 GCA_964420535.1 uncultured Leptolinea sp.
CTATCTATCAAGACTGCACTTTTGACAGTGATCAAAATAAAGTTGTAACCGTAACGGTCCGATCCTACGGACTTTCTTTTTATGTAGAGGGAAGCGCGACAGAGATTAATATCGCCACAGATATAGCCCAAAATACCAGGCCAACATTAGTTGCTCCCTATGTGTTTTATTTCAACTCAGTTGGATCTATTATCCGGGCCAATTACGATCTTACAAACAGCGCCCTTACAGATTTCGTGACGATTTTCGATAATTCTGCTAATACTTTTGTAGCCACAAGTGTTGGTTCCGTATTCGGCATTGATGCCAATAATGCTGTTGCCCTTCGTATAGATGATGGCGGGGTTGGAATTACTCATTACTACTACGCAAACTCAACCTGGAATTCCAATGTATTCCCGGGCCGTTTTATGTTTCCAACGGAAGTGTGGGGGAGTTCAAAGATTTGCCGGTTGAATTATTCTGCAGTAGCAAAAACAACTGCCGGCATTTTTGTTTATCTGACAACACCTTTGGGGGCCGTGAAAGGCGTTCAGCTTTTACCGGACGGCAACTGGACAGATATTTTTACCGCTGTTCCAGAAGACCTTACCGCTTTTTACATCAGTAATTGTGTGGTTGATTCAAATAACCGGATTCATCTTTGCGGACAATTTGTTCGGACAGAAGAGTTTGATTCCGGCGCCGTTTATAACATGGCGATATGGAGCGATGACGGAAGGGTATTCTCTCTTGACCGCTTCACTGTGTTCTCTCGCCTGGGATATCGCTTTATGCTGGCTTTGGGCCGGTCGTCAGAGATCTTCTCCGATATGAACCGGACAGCTATTTGTGAGCCTTCGTACACTTTTTACCGTGACAATGCTACCGGGCTGCAGGATGTTCCAGCAATCAGCGTTTCTGGCAATACCACTTCCGGATGGACGATTTATATTCCCAACGGCGATCGAAAGTACGACAATTCCCCTCTGTTGAAAAAGGGCAACCTGGTCAAACTTGAATTCGGTGTTCAGGTACAGGGATCCATGTTATGGGGCGAATATCAACGGTGTGTGATCTCAAAAAATATCACCGAATTAACCGATAGTTCGCGCTCTCTGGAAATTCAAATTATTCCAGAAGGTTTATGGCGCACTTCAGCCATAACATACCCGTTCTATTTGGAGATCCAATCAAAGCAATCCATTTTGGATGACATTGACGCGATGGATAACCTCTATGACGCTCCTAATTCCCATGGGGTATCTGATCCATTCTGTGTGATGTTCTCTCAACCCGAAACGCCCTTTGAAGCTCAGGCAAAAGCCAGCGGATCTGTTGATCATTGGACCGGCGACCTGATCTCCGAACTGTATTTGGATGAATACCCGGTGATCTATTCGCTTCCGATAACCATCAAGCTCTTTGGATGGAGCCGGATTGGTTTGATGGACACCAACCCAAACACCGCGGACAACACAGCCGATACTTCACCAAACGATACCTTCACTCCCATGTTCTTGGTTGAAGGGGAGGATGGTGAAGAAAGAACGGTTGTCATTGAAAGCAGCGAAGCGGTAAACGGAATCAATTATCCTCCGCAAACCTGGAAAACCGGCAACTCCCGGGCCACGACCGGGACATATCCGGTTGTGCATCTTTCGTCAACTTCCGGACTTCTGGAAGGCGACAAAATCAAAAAGGTTGGAGTACGGGTTTCCTCAACTGGCCCCACTGTTTATTATCTGGAACGCATGGAAATACCTGAAGTTTTGATGTATTTCACAGCTACGTTTTATGGCGGCACCCTGGGCGAAGAGTACACATGGGAACCGATTACAGTAGATCCGGTGGATCCAGTTGAATTACCCCATATCGAATTTCCTCCATTTATCTTTCCCGTAACTCCGCCTGCAGGTCAAACCTGTATTGATGGAACCACTCAAACCGGACCATACAATATTCCGTTGAAACAAACCATTCTCCGGAATTATGAAACTACCGTGCCGGCAGAACCAGTTGACAATTTTGATCACCTGGTCCAAAACGGCAAGGTTTACAACTATGAAACAAAACAATGGGAGATCCCTAAACCAACTGTTTTGCCAATCAAAATGTCGATGGATACAAAGGTGTTTGAAGCCAATATTCGCCCGGCAACCGTAATAAATAAGACTTATCTTGAAATAGAAGGGTTGAT
>CAYQTY010000446.1:0-2172 GCA_964420535.1 uncultured Leptolinea sp.
CACCCGTTATAACCACAAAGGAGTGAAACTGTGGCAAAGAAATTAAAAGCAATTGTCCGTCTTCAGATCGCTGCCGGTAAAGCTAATCCGGCGCCCCCCATTGGCCCTGCTCTGGCTGGCCATGGGATCAACATTATGGCTTTCTGCAAGGAATATAACGCCCGTACCTCTACCAAGGCTGGCGAAATTATCCCTGCTGAAATCACCATCTACACTGATGGCTCGTTCTCTTTCGTTCTGAAAACTCCCCCTGCGGGTGTTTTGCTGCGTAAAGCAGCCGGAATTGAAAAAGGCTCAGGTGTCCCCAATCGTGAAAAAGTTGGTAAAGTCACCCGCGGCCAGATTCGGGAAATTGCCGAATTGAAATTCAAAGATATGAACGCCAACGATATCGATGGAGCCATGAAACAGATCGAAGGCACCGCCCGCAATATGGGACTGACTGTAGTTGATTAGGAAATAGTGGGAGGGCGGCTTGCGCTGCCCGTTGGAACCACAAAGGAGAAATAATGGCCAAACATGGTAAGAAGTATAACGAAGCTGTAAAGAAAATTGACAGCACCAAGTTCTATTCTCCGGCTGAAGCTGTTGCTCTGGTAAAAGAGACCAGCACATCCAAATTTGATGGAACAATGGAAATCCACATGCGCATGGGTCTTGATCCGCGTCAGGCCGATCAAATGATCCGTGACGTTGTTGTGCTGCCCAACGGCCTTGGAAAAACCGTCCGCGTCCTGGTCTTTGCCCAGGGTGAGGGTGTCACCAAAGCCACCGAAGGCGGCGCTGATGTGATTGCTGACTCCGATGAATGGATCAACAAGATCGCTGGCGGTTGGACAGAATTTGACGTTGCGATCTCAACCCCCGATATGATGGGTAAAGCCGGCCGCCTCGGCCGTGTCCTCGGCCCCCGCGGTTTGATGCCGAACCCCAAAGCCGGTACAGTCGTCAACGCGGAAGATCTTCCCCGGGTCATCCAGGAAGCCAAAGCTGGACGTATTGAATTCCGCCTCGATAAAACAGCCAACATCCACGTTCCGCTCGGCAAGATCTCTTTCTCAGCCGAAAAACTGGTTGAGAACCTGGCTGCCTTCATGGAAGCTGTAAAGAAAGCCAAACCGTCTGCTGCCAAGGGTTCATACATTAAACACATTACCCTGGCTTCCACAATGGGCCCCGGTATCAAAGTTGATATCAACCAGGCTCAAGGTATGGGTTCAAAAGAGTAATAAATCGGGTATAATTTCACCTGATAATTAAACAGAATTCTTCTTCACCGGAGAAAGCTGGTGTCGCGAAAGCGGCTTAATTTCCCGCCGAGGTGGAGACATTCAAAAAGTCAGATTATTTTGCCTGCACTATGAATGTCTTTACCAGAGCAATATGTGGTAAAGACATTTTTTTATTCTGAGACGAAAGGAGGTGACATTCATTGGCATTCTCTAAGAAACATAAATCCAAGATGTTATCTGACTACGAAAACTGGTTGGGTAAAAGCCAGGCAGTCTTCATGCTTGAATACAACAAGATGACCATGAAAGATATCGATGCCTTCCGCGCGAAAGTGCGTGAGACCGGCAGCGAAGCACATGTTGTCAAAAACACATTGATGCAGTTGGCTATGACCAACGCCGGCTACAAAGATGTAACGAAGGCTGAAGGTACATTGTTGGTAGGGTTCGCATTTTCAGACGCACCCGCGCTGGCCAAAGTGTTCGCGGATGCTTCCAAGAACTCTGAGACCTTCAAACTGCGTGGTGGTTACCTGGATAAGCAACTTCTGGGTGTGGAACAGGTAAAAGCTCTGGCTGACCTGCCGCCGCTTCCCGTTATGCGCGCTACCCTATTGGGCGTTCTGCAGGCTCCCGCCTCCAAACTTGTCCGCACACTGGCAGAACCGGCTCGTTCGCTGGCTGCTGTTGTCAAAGCATATTCTGATCAGGGCGCTGCACAAGCCGCCTGAGTCGATATTTTCATTCAATAATCTGTAAGGAGATTTAAAATGGCTGATTTAGCTAAACTTGTTGATGAACTGAGCGCCCTTTCCGTTTTGGAAGCCGCTGAGTTGGTAAAAGCTCTCGAAGAGAAGTGGGGCGTTTCCGCTGCTGCTCCTGTTGCTATGGCCGCCGCTGGCGCTCCTGCCGCCGCTGCTGAAGCTGTCGAAGAAAAGAC
>CAYQTY010000447.1:0-2168 GCA_964420535.1 uncultured Leptolinea sp.
CATCATCAACCGGTTCGGCGCGAAACTGGCCATTGAGTTATTTATGTCAACGGGGGATGAGGCGCTTGATATGGTGACGCCAGTCACGGTTTCCATTGACGGTGTTAAGCACGAATTCAAATCCGGCACAGTGGTTGAACTGGAACCCGGCGAGAGCATCACCCTCACCCCGCAGCTGTATCACCGCTTCTGGGGTCTGGGTGGACGGGTGTTAATCGGCGAGGTCTCTGCCGTTAATGACGATCATCATGACAACCGGTTCCTGTTGCCTCAGGGGCGCTTCCCGGAGGTCGAAGAGGATGAAGAACCGGTTCATCTTCTGATGGGGGATTATGTCCGATATTACCGGGGGTAATTTTTAAAATTGTGCGCTCGCGTTTGAGCGCACCACATGGCTGGAATTTCAATTAGGCAAGCGGAAACATCCGGCTTTTCCGTCTTTTCTGTTGGGAAATCCAAAATCTGGTTGTGAAGGTTTACTTTGCCGACTTGAATTGATACAAACCTTGCGCTGTGGCAACTAAATACGTTCCATCTGGTAATTCCTTGATGTCCATCATTGAACTAAATGGCAAATTGATAAAAGACACCCATTGGTTATCTTTGTAGTATGCAAGACAGGCATGCTCCTTGTTTTTTAAGCAGGCATTCACCCAAAGAGTATTCTGCCTATCAACAAACAATCTTGGAAAATTTGGATTAATTTCAAGATTGGTCGAATATGGGATTTTTGTAACCTGCCCATTTGTGTCTATCCTGGCAATCTGCCACGATGATTCCCCTGTGTAAACGCTGAAAATATTTCCTTTATGGTCAGATGTAATTTGAATAACATGAGCCCAATCAGCATTCCTTGTCCATAAATCCATTTTAGAATATATTTTCCAGGCTTTGCCATCGTAACGCCCGATTTCACCAGTATCGTCAGCAGCCCAAAGGGCCCCATCGGGGGTAAAAAGTATTATTGGAACATAATACGTTCTTCTTTTGGTTGACCATAACGGCAAATCGCTCCACCTTTTTCCATCGAATTTTTTCAAAAAGAATCCACAAGTAGGACAAGAAGACATTCTTACCCAGACAGCGCCAGAAGCGTCAATACTTATGCGTGGTATGGTTGTTGTGTCTACATCTGGTATCGGGAAAGTTTCCCAGCGCCCATGCTGGTAACGGGAGAGCGCATGGAGACTTGAGACCCAAACCGTGCCATCAGGCGCCATCGCCATATCCCAAAAACGCGGAAGCAAGTAATCTTTGGGGGAAAAGAATACCCATCGGTGACCGTCGAAATAACCGACTTCTAGCCCAGGCGAAATCCACATTCTCCCTGCCGGGTCCAAATCAATTGTCCAGACCGTATTTTTATCGTAAAGCATTTTCCATTCACCAGGGTCGTACATCCGCTCCACGATGTTATCCACAGTGAGAGTTGGTGTTGGGCCTGGTAGGGCTGTCGAAGTCAATGCCGGTATCTCGGTCGTTACCAGTGCGGAGGATATTTGGCTGGGTGTCACTTGCATCTGAACAGTTGCCGTTGCCTGTTTCGATACCGCAGACGGGCTGGAAGGGTGGCTTGTAAGACCAGGTGAACAAGCAGCTGAAGCCAGAAACAAAATTGTTATAAGAAGTTTTTTCATTTTAACGATCCGGGGTATCGGTGTTATTGACATGCACAATAGCAATGGTTTGGACAGGACGGAAGTTCAACAAATTATTCTAGAAAAGTCGCATTGTTGGGTAAGTATGAGACATGGGTGGAATTATTACCAATGCGATGCGCTCAAAATCGAGCGCATCTACCCCATTATGGAAATTATCACGATCCCGAACCGTGTGACCTACTTCACCACAGCCTCGATCTTTGCCCGCAGCGTTGACAGGTCTTTCTGCAGCCCGGCCAACTCACCCTCCGCCATGGTGATGCGCTCCAACTCAGCTTTGATGAAACGCATGTACGGCGCGATGCTCTCTTCCATGCGGCCGATGGTGTGCTTCGTCTCGTGGTCCAATGACGTGGTCAGCGCCTGATTCAAGTTCTCGCGCATTGCCACGATCTTCTCTCTGAAGTTGTCACGCGCCTGTTTGCGCTTCAGCGGGATGATGAAGAACCCCACTACCGCCAGCGTGCCGGCCGCGATCATCCCGGTGATATCCAGCGCCGATGACAG
>CAYQTY010000448.1:0-2166 GCA_964420535.1 uncultured Leptolinea sp.
TTCTGCAGTCCGCCGATGGGTTCCACCAGGAAGGCGATCACCTTCTCGGAGAAGAAGAAACTGGCAATCACACATACCGCGAGAGCGATCAGCGCCTTCAGCAGGCGGCTGCGCAATTCATTGAAATGCGGAGCCAGGGCAGTTAATAATGATTCTTCCTTCAAAATTTCACCTGTTAATCCGGTATTTCCGAATCATAACATTCTTAAGGCATAACGACGTTATTTCAGTTTGTCGCAAACAGGCATAGGTTCAGGGCCGTCACAGGGTGTCAGCACAATATCCAACCCGGGCTGCACATATTCGGTTCCGGCATCCAGCACTGACGTGCCGCCGCGGAACGGTTTGCGTTCAAACGCACCGGGGTTGGCCAGCACGCCCTTACCGCCTCCGGCTTTTATGATCTCCAGAGCAGTAGTTACTTTCGCCGTTTCCGGATCATCGGGTTTTGCCGCTGCCTGTTCTTCGTAATATTTCTGCACATCACTGCCGCCCAGTTCGATATCCGCGATGATGTATCGGATCTGGGCTTCCTTCTCGCGTTCCTGAGGAACCTCGCGCTGCACGGCGTCGTCTTTGTAGGGCAGCATGGATAAAGCGTACGCCGCACCATCCTGATCCAGGCTTTCGCCCACCTCCAGCCAGCCCTGAGAGCCGTCAGGAAGGCTCACCTGCCACCAGGCGGACTCTGTAGAGCACTCCGGTCCTTTGACCAGCGTCACACGCGTATGGTGGGTCACAGAACCAGCGGGATCCGCCGAATCGGCTTCTTTTGTCAGGGTTGCGGAAAACACGGGGCCATCAATCACCACGTAGGCCGCCATACCAGCCGCCAGGCCGTGCGGTTCCACCCCTGGGCACGGGAGCTCCGTCACCGCGGAGACAGCCGTTGGAGTGGGGGCGGCCGCCGGTTGGGCACACCCCGCGAGAAATAGAGTCATAATAGTGAAAAAAGCAATTTGTCGCATTGATTCAATCCCATTCGTGGTTTTTTAACAGAAGAATATCGATTCTACACCATGAACAGACGATCCCCGGCATACTGCTCCCGGGGATCGGTGACGTAAACTCAGATTGACTGGTTTCTACCCGACAGACGAGAGTTCCACCTGTTCATCGGTCGTCAAAATTTTGCTGAGGTCCAGCAGAATGACCAGCAGGTCGTTCAATTTGGCGATACCCGTAATAAAGTTGGCTTTCGACGAGGTGGTCATGGACGGAGGCGGTTCGATGGATTCTGACGGAACACGCAGCACCTCTGAAACCGCGTCGACGATCATACCCACTTTCACGGCTCCCAACGCCACCACCATGATGCGTGAATCGCGTGAAGCTTCCTGGGCTTCCAACCCGAAACGTTTGCGCAGATCAATGACAGGCAACACCAGGCCGCGCAGGTTGGTGATCCCCTCTACGAATGAAGGGGAATGGGGAATACGGGTGATCTCCTGCATTTTGATAATGCTTTCCACTGACGAGATGTCAACGCCGTAGTGTTCATTTGCCAGTTCAAAAACGACAAGCTGTTGTTCCATTTGATCATCCTTTTAGAGTTCGTTTTTTCTGCCGCCTGATATATCCGATATATCAGAACATTCTTAATTGAGTTTGAACCGTTGGACAACTTGCTGCAAGGCATCTGCCATATCAGCCAGTGACTTAGCGGAGGAGCCAACTTCCTGCACCTGGGCGGTCATTTCTTCGGCAGAAGCACTGACCTCTTCCACCGCGGCGCTATTTTCTTCGCTAATGCTGGCGATGCTCTCGATGGCCGTGGTCACTTCGGATGAGCCGGCGGCCATTTCTTCGGTGCTGGCAGTATTCTCTTCCACCACCGCCGACACGGTATCCATGGATGCCACCAGTTCATCCGCGTTCTTGCTCATGATCCTGGTCGCTTCAGCCGCTTGATTTGCTTCCGCGTTGACTTCTTCCGCCGCTTTTAGAATAGACTCCAGAGCTTTACCGGCTTCCACCGCTTTCACGGAACCCTTCTCCACCTCGCGGGCGCCTTCATCCATGGCGGCCACGGCATCGGCTACAGTCGCCTGGATACCCGAGATCAGAGCACCAATTTCTTTGGTAGCACTGCTGGAACGTTCAGCCAGCTTGCGCACTTCATCGGCTACTACCGCGAAACCTTTGCCGTGCTCGCCGGCGCGTGCG
>CAYQTY010000449.1:0-2158 GCA_964420535.1 uncultured Leptolinea sp.
GCTGCCCAGGAGCAGCGCTCGGTGGCTGAGACATTTGCCGCTGTAGGAGACATTGCGTCAAATCTTCTCCATCACCTTAATAATAAAGTTGGCACGATCCCGGTACGCGTGCAGAGTATTCAAGATAAATGCGCGCTGGCGCTCAATGCTGACCCTTACTTGAACAACAACCTGGCAGAAATTGAACGCTGTGCCATGGAAGCCATGCAGACTGTGCGGGATAATCTGTCTCATCTGCGCCCTATCCGGTTGGAACCGGTTTGCATTGAGGCCCGTATATCTGAAGCACTACATGCCGCCCAACTACCACCGGGAATAAGCGTGCAAATGGAGGGAGTATCTCATTTGCCGCTTGTTACGGCTGGCGGACAGAGCCTGACATTTGTTTTTACCAACCTGGTTGAAAACGCGGCTGATGCCATGCAGGGAAAAGGGGTCATATCCATCCAGGGACTATCCAAAGAGCAATGGGTGGAAATTGTCATACATGATGATGGACCGGGAATCCCTCCGGATTTGCATGACCGTATCTTCGAGTTAACCTTTTCCGGACGGTCTACTCAACGACCGGGTAAACTCGGTTTTGGATTATGGTGGGTGAAGACTTTGATGACCCGTCTTGGTGGTTCCATCACTATTGAGAGTGATGGAAAACACGGCACAACGTTCCGGCTATGCCTGCCGCGCGTGGAGGAGAACAACCTATGACACAGTCACCATTTTACGCGCTGGTCGTTGAAGATGACCGGTCATGGCAGCAAATTCTGGTTGAGATACTTTCCGATTGCGGACTGAAGGTTAATACGGCCAGCAATCTGGATGATGCCTTATTCGAGCTGAAATCCAAACCACACCGGATCGCGGTCGTTGACCTTTCACTTTCGCCCAACGATCACAATAATTTTGACGGGCTCAAAGTGCTTGAAGCGGCCCGGAAAATGGACCCGAATTGCCGGACAATTCTATTGACCGGATTTGCCACAGTGGAACTGGCCGTTACGGCGCTGACGGATTATGGTGTATTTACATTTCTGCGGAAAGAAAGTTTTCACAGGGGGCAATTTAAAGAAGTAGTTTCACGGGCATTAGCCAGTGCTCCACAGACGTTTCCGCTTGCGCCGTCCGATACATCAACCAAAAGCAAAAATGCCGGTCTCACTTCCAGAGTGGCTACGGATAATTACGAAGCCGGAAAACGCAAGGCGTTGATCGTAGAAGATGATGCCGGATGGCGGAGTATCCTTGAAGAGCTTTTGTCAGATGCCGGATTCCAGGTGCGCGTCTGTGCCAGTTTTGGTGAAGGGCTTGGGTACTTACGCCGTGAACGAATATCTCTGGCTGTAGTTGATCTATTGCTCAACGGCGGTTCAACGAATCTAATGGAACAACATCTTTCCAGTGAAGACCTGGATGGATATCAGTTATTATCCAGCACACGGGCCAGCGGGGTGCCCACAATCGTCGTCAGCGGTGTTGGGTCACCGGATGAGATCAAACGCGCCTACGCGGAAGAGTCTATTTTCGCGTACATGGAAAAACAGTCTTTTGACAGAGCTTCTTTCTTGAAGATCGTAGAAGACGCCAGCAAAGCTCTCGCAGCAGGTAATGAGCTTTCTGTGCTGACAGACCGTGAACGTGAAGTGTTTGACCTTCTGGCGCAGGGAATGACGAACAAAGAGATCGCGGAGAAACTGGTGATCACAACGAACACAGTCAAACGCCATCTGAAATCGGTCTTTGAAAAACTGGACGTCCATACGCGATCTGCCGCAGCCGCGAAAGCCATCGGCAAATCCGGCTAGTTGTCACGTTCAGTTCCACTATTTGGTTTACAATCCTGCCTGATAATTTATCACGATATCAGGCAGCTTCTTTTATGACAATGGAAGAGCTTTTCCCCATTTCCAGCCAATTTTACACAAATGGACAGATCACGATCGGCGAAGTTGACCTGAATTCGCTGGCAACAATTTATGGAACCCCGCTGTATCTTTACGACGCGACGACAATCCTTCAATCCTTTTCCCGATTAGAAGGGCTGTTGAAACAACACTATGCCGGAAATTCGCAGATCGCGTACGCTTCTAAAGCCTATCTTTCACTGGAGTTCGCCCGAAAACTGGCCCGGACCGGCGTCTCAATAGATGTTGTTTCATTA
>CAYQTY010000450.1:0-2123 GCA_964420535.1 uncultured Leptolinea sp.
CCATAAAGAGGTAATAACCTGTACGGGCCATTGTTCCTGTAATACCCTGGTCTCCAAACCAGCATAGCGAACCATAATAATCATCCAGTGAAAAGAAGGTTTGGTATGAACTTATGATCCCCTTGACCAGATTCATTGGTTTTCGGCGAATGATATCCAGGGTAAGGGAATAAATATAGCGCGACTGTTCCCCGGTTGGCATTTCCCAGGTTTCCGGGTGTTCGGTGAAAATCTGGGTCCAGCCGAGGCCACCCCGAGCCACACCATAGATGGTGAAGCTGAAGTTCCCAAAGGGAGCGCTATCGGGCGATGAATAGATATTGAAAGCGGCCAGATTGATCAGGAAACCCATTGCCACAGCCGTGCAGGCAATAAGGAAAGATCTCCAGTGGATTAACCAGGTTCTTCGGAAGTACCAGCCTGTCCAAAGAGCAAGTATTGGAAGAATAAAGAATGCGCCCGCTCGGGCATTCAAACCGAGGCTGAGTAAAAACAAGCCCGCGATCATCATTTTCAACTTTTTTTGGTTGATCCCCTGGAGCATGAAGACCAACGCAAGTAATCCCAGGGGAAGCCCGGCGAATTCACTGAGCGTTTTCCCCAACAGCAGCCTGGCATAAGAATATAAAAACACCAGAAATGCCGCGCCCGCAATGGCGCCTTCACGTGACCGGAATTCATAGGTGGCAAAGTACATCGAGTAACCAAGGATTAAGGTGAGTGCGGCAATAGTGAGGTATAAATTTTGCCCGGTCAACCATTGAATACTCGACATCAGGGTGGTGAACAGCGGCCGCCGTGCGGCACCAGTAAAGAATACAGATCCTTCCATCAACCGGTGGGAATCTGTGAAATAGAACCGCGCATCACTAAAAGGGATAATGCCGCCCAGAACGTATTGTTCACTTTGACCACTGGCCCATAAGCCGGCAATGGGCAGCACAAGTATGGCAGAAATTACACCAAGAAGCAGGAACTGTGAAATATTTTTTGGTAGTTTTAAGAATAAAAACGCGACCAGAGCCAGAGGGACCATAATCTGCAGAAAATCATAGCGGAAGGCAAGTCCGAATTGGCGCGGTGTAGGTATGGTAAGGAATGCCCAGGTTATGAGCAAACCGGATAAATAACCTGCCGCTTGCCAGGCGATATTAATGTAATGGTCTTTTTTCATGCCGTTGAGTTTTCCGGAGAGTGTCAAATGATTCACCGATTATAGCATTTGATTTTTTGCTTTTCGGAAGTAAAAAAAAGCAACCGGTTTGTTGAACCGGTTGCCTGGATAACTTAATTGTGGATCGTTTATTTCTTCTTGTCTTCTATGGTTTCAGGCGTCTGGGCAGCAGCCAGTTTTTTCGCTTTGCTTCGGCGGCTAAGAACGCGTATGATCCAGACTATGACGAATACAGGTATCAACAGAATGATAATTACCGGCAGGAAGAACAACACCATCCATATTCCGGCATTGGCAAAGAATTTCAACGCATTGATCAAAGACTGGATGGCTTCTTTGGCTACGCCGGCCGGCTGCCAGCTCCCTATGGTCAGTGGGGCTACCGCGGCTTTGGATTGAATGGTGATATCTACCGCAGACATAGCCGCAGACTCTTCGTAATATTTGATCTGCCCTTTGGTGACTTCGATCTGTTCGCGGATCTGGGTCAACTGATTGAAGACTGACATGACGTCTTCCGTGCGGGTTGCTGATGCCATGATCTCACGCAGTTGAGCTTCGGCATCTTCCAGATTCTTCAGGCGGCTTTTCTGGTCTGTATATTCTTTGGTGACATTTTGTCCTGAGCGGTTCTCTGATAGCACATCAATAGCTGGATCTTCGACCAGCGATTTGATTTTCTCTAGAGAGATTGTCAAAGATTCGGCGGGAACCCGTATCGCGATATGCGCCTGAGGAAGTTCAAGCCCGTTGTCGTTGCGGTATTTATAAATATTGGAATCAACTACATAGCCATTTAGTTCTTCCGTCATCTTGACAACAGAATCCATGGCTGATGCGGGATCGCTGACGACAATCGAGATATTGGCGTTCTGGATGACAAGCTGGTCAACCGGTGATGCCTGTCCGGGCATACCATCGTTCACAGCGTATTCAGAGGCGGCCGCTT
>CAYQTY010000451.1:0-2118 GCA_964420535.1 uncultured Leptolinea sp.
CCCTTACGAACATCCATTACGCGAAGTAGTTGAGTTGACGCTAGCGGAATGCAAGCAACAAACCTTTCCCGGGTTGATGATCCGGATTAATTCATCGCTTCCTATTGGCGGCGGAATGGGTTCAGGTGCGGCAGTAAGCTGCGCGGTGATCAGGGCTCTCTCAAAATGCGTTGACGGTCAATCGCTGCCATCTGAAACTGTCAACCGTTTGGCGTTTGAAGTGGAAAAAATTCACCATGGCAATCCCTCAGGGGTTGATAACTCAGTGATCACCTATGAACAGCCGATCTATTTCCGGCGCAACGCACCTCTGGTGAAGATCGGTGTCGGCGGAACGATCCATCTGGTGATCGCGGACACAGGGATCAATTCAGCCACAAGCCTTATGGTCAATGGTGTCCGGAAACGCTTTGATCAAAATAAAGAGATCTATCAGCAAAGATTTGACGCCATAGAAAAACTTGTCGATGAAGCCCACGGCGCGATCAAAACCGGCAATAATCAACTGTTGGCTGAAACTATGAATGAGAACCACCGGCTGCTTCAGGAATTGGAAGTCTCCTCTTTCGCCCTCGACAGACTGGTCAAAACAGCCCTCTCCGCGGGCGCCCTGGCAGCCAAACTGATCGGAGCCGGAGGCGGTGGTAATATGATCGCCCTGTGCACCAAGGAGACAGTGAAACCTGTCAGCCAGGCGTTGAACGCTGCCGGGGCTGTACGGGTTTTTTCCTTTACTTTATCCGGAGAACAAACGGAAGAATGACTCCGTCAGACATGGTTTTTTTGAAACTGGGCGGCGCGGCCATCACGGATAAAACAAAACCGCGAACATCCCTGCCGCAGAGGATAGAGGACCTGGCCGGGCAGATTGCCCGGGCATGGAAAGACAATCCTGAGATGCGGCTGGTGATCGGACATGGCTCTGGTAGCTATGGTCATTTTTCCGCGAAGAAATACAATACCAAAAACGGTGTGGTCTCTTCCGCTGACTGGTTGGGCTTTGCTGAAGTCTGGGATGACGCCCGTCAATTGAATGAACAGGTTGTTCACGCCTTGCTGTCAGCCGGCTTACCGGCAATAGCCTTTCCTCCCTCTGCGTGGATCGTTACCGAAAATCGCGAGCCGGTTGCTTTTATGGTTGAACCGATCCAAAGGGCGCTGGAAAACCGCCTGATCCCGGTGGTGAACGGTGACGTTATTTTTGACAGGGTTTCGGGCGGTACGATCCTTTCCACAGAAGATGTTTTTTCTCTTCTCGCAAATGAATTGCACCCCGCCCGAATCATACTGGCGTCTCGTGAACCGGGAGTCTGGAAGGATTATCCTGACAATACACAGTTAGCCTCCTCAATTTCGCTCTCTGAATTTCAATCCGCATCCATCGCGGCTGGAGGTTCTGCCGGGATGGATGTGACAGGCGGTATGGCAAAAAAGATCGCCCTGATGATGGATATTTTGCGACGTGATCCGGCGATTGAAATCACCATAACAGGTGGCATGGACAATCATTCAGTTTTCGACGCTCTCGCAGGACGGCCGACTGGCACAAGGCTTCAAAAAGACGGATAATCATATAAGAAATAAGGAGCCTAAGATGCAATTTACCCGAGAAGTATTGGAAGAACAGGAAGACCGCAATCTCGCCCCTTACGCCATTCGCAGCAAGAATTCTCTGGGACGGAAATTTCCGCAAGAGGAACCGCCATACCGCACCTGTTTCCAGCGTGACCGCGACCGCATTTTACACACCACGGCATTCCGCCGGTTGGAATACAAAACCCAGGTGTTCTTCAATTTTGAAGGTGACTACTACCGCACCCGCCTGACCCACACCCTTGAGGTGACCCAGATCGGCCGAACCATTGCCCGCGCTCTCGGCGCAAACGAAGATCTGGTTGAGGCTGTGTGCCTGGCGCATGACCTGGGGCACCCGCCGTTCGGCCACTCCGGCGAATCCACTCTCGCCAAAATGATGAAGGATCACGGCGGGTTTGACCACAACAAACATTCCCTTCGCATTGTCACTGACCTTGAAAAACGCTACCCTGATTTTGACGGGCTAAACCTGTCGTGGGAAGTGTTGGAAGGTATTGTCAAACACGAAACGGAATATGACCA
>CAYQTY010000452.1:0-2114 GCA_964420535.1 uncultured Leptolinea sp.
CATTTTTGGCGAGCTGAGTGCCCGCTTAAAATTTGAAGTTGTAGGTCGCGTCCCAGGTGGTGGTGCCCTCGTTCTGAAGCTTCCAGGTGATCTTGAAACCTTTTCCGGCGGGAACCTTGCTCTTATCAGCGGGAACGTTGGAAACCCACTGCAGTTTATCGGGGATGGCGGCGACCACTGTTCCGGCCGGGGCCGCGGGAGCCACTGTGGGCAGCGCGGCGGCAGCGGTGGGAAGCCCGGCGGCGGCTGAAGCATCAGCCGGCTGGGTGACAGCCACACCGGCGAGCGGAGCGGCTGTGGGCAGCGGGGCGCCGGGGGTGGTGCCTTCCAGCGCCGGGAATGTGGGCAGGGCGGCGGCAGGATCCGGCGTGGCGGCTTCAACCGTGGCGGTGACGGGCAGCGCGGCAGTGGGAACGGGGTTGTTGGCCGCATCGAGGGTGATCTGCGCGACCACCGTTTGCGCGCCTGAGGTGAACACCAGGTTGGGGTCAACCGTGGGGCCGGCATCCACCGGGGCGGATGGGCTGGAGTTGGTTCCGCAGCCACTTACCAGAAACACACCGAGCAATACTATTGTGAGAAAAAGATGTTTTTTCATAGGAAATCTCAGTGGCCTTACCAGCATGCATTATTTGCGGCAACAGATTTGACTACGGTCAGAATAATTTTTCCAGGACCAGTCATATCAACGGTCAAAGTATGAGGATCTTTGTCAGCAGTACCAAGGACAATGGCCGTGGTTGAAGTAGCACCAATTGTGTTAGTCTGGGTGTCACCGGCATCGTCATTATTTACATACTCAAATGTCAGGCTTGTCGCAGATGTAACTGCTGTATCTCTCGTCCAGGAAATAGCGACCTGTCCGCCACTAAGATCATATGTTACGGTATCACCAGCCACCATTCCCTGGTCGCCGGCGCCATATTGAATGGCGTCGCAGGCATTAGGTACGCCGGTTGCGGTTGCAGAAACGCCGCCGGAGGAAGTTCCCTGGACCACATTGATCGTCAGGTCAAAGCTGGCGAAATTCACGCCTTCGGCGTTGGTGATCACCCAGCGGGTGTCGTACGTTCCGGGGGTGGAAGGGGCTACAGCCACAACGGTCAGGTCCACCTGGGCATTAGGCGCTACATTCTGAGTAAGGTTATAGCCGTTGGCCGAGGTGGGCAATTTGTTAGAGGCAGAATAGAAGCGGTAGGCATACTGGTTGTTCCAGGTGGTGGTACCGGTATTCTGAAGCTTCCATGTAATATTGAAGGTTTGCCCGGTCTTAACTGTCGTGTTGTCAGCAGGTGATTGAGTGACATAAGCCGCTTTGTCACCGGTGGCGGAAGCAATACTTGTGGAGGTTGCCAGCGGAGGCAGTGTGGGCAGCACGCCCGCCAGTGTGGGCAGGGCGGCCAGTGTGGCAGTCACAGCTGGCGTATTGGTGGGGGGAACAGTGGGGGTGATGGTGGGGGCGTTCTGCGTGAGTTGCGCGATCATGGTGACGGCCGCCTGGGTGTAGAGGGCGTTCACGTCAACGGTGGGCGCGGGTGTCACTGTGGGACCGCACGCGGCCAGAACCATCGAGATTAGGAGCAGGGAGCAGATCCCTATGTGTTTACGGTTCAGATTCATCGAATATCCTCCAGATTTTAATCAGATACATTATAACGCCATTTTTTAAGCACTCTACACCTGTCAAATGGTTGATGATGAGAATTTTTTAACCAGATAGCTTATAAGAAATCATTTTCGAAGTAACTATCATCAGTAAGGCTTAAAACCAGCCGCGTTTTTTAAAGAAAGCCAGCATCAGGGCAACAATAAGCGCGAACACCACCCAGAGGGCCGGGTACGCCCAGGGAATATTCAATTCGGGGAAGTATTTGAAATTCATTCCGTATACACCGGCCAGAAACGTTAACGGAAGGAAAATGGTGGAAACGATCGTCAGAGCTTTCATCACCACGTTCAGGCGCAGGGACGTGGAATTGAGGTAAATATCCATGGCGCCGGAGACGATATCGCGAATGGATTCGCTCATATCCTGAATGCGCACCAGGTGATCGTAGACATCGCGGAAGTAGATCTGGCTGACCTTGCCGATCTGCGGGAATTCGTCACGGCAC
>CAYQTY010000453.1:0-2087 GCA_964420535.1 uncultured Leptolinea sp.
GGTCGAGAAGCGGAAGCCACGCTGGTATTCGTATTTTTCCACTGCCTTCATCAAGCCAAGGTTGCCCTCCTGGATCAGGTCAAGGAAAGGGACTCCCCGGCTCAGATAACGTTTGGCTATGGAAACAACCAGCCGGGTATTCGCTTTAATCAGATGTTCCCGCGCCCGCAAGCCGTCTTCGGCGGTTCGTTCCAGTTCTTCACGTTGTTCCGGTGTACCTTTCTCCGGAAATGCTTTCAACCGTTTTGCCGCCGCTATCCCGGATTCAATACGCCGGGCGAGGTCCATTTCTTCCTGTACATTGAGCAGAGGGACTCGTGACATTTCTTTTAAATACAGGCCGATGGTATCCTCGCTGGAAAGTGGGGCAAGGTCCGTATACGGGTCAAAGTCAGAGTCACCCATTTCATCATTGGATTCCGCAATGTCAGAGCTGCCATCGAGAAATTCAATACCCCGGCGGCGCAAAGCCATCATCACCGCTTCCAGCCGTTCCGCGTCCGCAGAAACTTCAGGATAAGCTTCCATGAGGTCTTCAGTTGTCAGGTACCCTTGAACATCGGCTTTTTCCAACAACATGCCGAGGATCTGGGTATTTTTACGCCGTCTTGCCGGATTTGCCATGCCCTTCCCTCCTCGTTATGGCTGCACCAATCTATTGAACCTGGTGTTCGCACGTGTTGTTATTGAGATTTTCACCACACTCTGCACAAAGACCTTTACAATCTTCTTTGCATATCAGCTTGATGGGCACCTCGATCAAAAGATATTCCCTCAAGACGGTCAACAGGTCAATATTCGCGTCTTCCGGTACAATAAGCCCGGATTCGGTAACGGAGTTGTCATGAAAAGCGTACAGTTCACTAAATTCCGTATGTAATTTCTGGTCATATTCTTCGAGACAGCGGACACATTCAACAAACATGCTGGCTGAAAAATCTGCTTCCACCAGAATCCCCTTGGGTGTACGCGTGAGGTTCACTTTTCCAATCAGGTTAGTCAGGTCGAGGTCTTCGCCGACTTTTATCGATGGGAGATCAAAATTAATCTCTCGGCTCGTACTGATGGGTGCGTTGAGGAGAAAGCCTACATTGATTCGAAGGGGATAGCGGTCTTGTGCCAAGGGAGTACCAAAGTTAAATTAATAAGATATACGAAATTATAGCACGCCGAAAATTAAAGTCAACGACTTATTCCAACTTAATCAAAAATGGCAGGGATTATGCGATTACTCATTGCAAGCTCGAACAAAGGTAAACTGGCTGAGATCATGGCCCTTCTTCAAGATATTCCCCTGGATGCCGTTCTTCCGTCCGATATTGGCATACAGTTGGATGTTGAGGAGGATGGAAACACCTACGCGGAAAACTCTCTGAAGAAAGCCCGGGCATACTGCCAGGCCAGCGGACTGGTGACGTTGGCTGATGATTCCGGGCTGGAAGTGGACGCGCTGGGCGGTCAACCGGGCTTGCATTCCGCCCGTTTTTCGGGTAAACCCGGCGCTACTGATGCGGACCGGCGTAAATTTCTTCTCGAAATGCTAAAAGGTCACCCGCAACCCTGGCCTGCCGCCTTCCGAAGCACCGTGGTGATCGCCACACCAGACGGGCGCACTTTCACGTTGGATGGTGAATGCCGGGGAGAGATCATACCTGAAGAACGTGGGACTAACGGCTTCGGGTACGACCCCATTTTCCTGGTGGAAGGATTAGACCGAACCATGGCCGAATTAAGTATGGAAGAAAAGAACCGGCTCAGTCACCGCGCGCGGGCGATTCTGGCCGCCCGGCCGGTGTTGATGGAACTGGCCGGGGATTAGTTATATAAAACCAAACCCCTAAAGGTTTCAAAAACCTTCGGGGGTTTTCATATAATCCAATATCTATTTAACCGGTTTCCACTGGCCAATAGCCTCAAACGCCCTGGTTCCATTTGACAGATTCCGGCCGTCCACAGCCCATTTTGATGGATCTCCGTCCGGTTCATGCACGTGCACAGCCACAAACTCTCCAGGGCGGATCTCTTTGTCATAATTGATCTGCATCCAATCCAATTGTTTGTCTTTATACGTTTCCACCGGGAAGGTA
>CAYQTY010000454.1:0-2052 GCA_964420535.1 uncultured Leptolinea sp.
GGCAGCAACAGCCATTCAAAACGAACTTCTCCGTGACAAGAAACTGGAGAATGAGAAATTGCAGCAGGAATTCCAATTAGCCCGGGATATTCAACAGGCTTTCCTGCCCCGGCAACTGCCTCCGATAAAAGGCTGGGATATGGACAGCCTCTGGCAGCCGGCACGGCAGGTAGGGGGCGACTTTTTCGATCTCTTTATCTCCGCGCCGGATACATTCTGCGCCGTCATCGCGGATGTCAGTGACAAGGGAATGGCGGCTGCCCTCTATATGACAGTCACCCGGACGTTGATCCGGTCCTTTGCCCAGGATCGCCTTTCTGCCGGCCAAATTTTAAGAAAAGTGAACAACCTGCTTCTTCAAGATAATCCTTCAGGAATGTTTGTTACCCTGGTTATCCTTATCGTCAACGCAAAAACCGGAGAGATCCAATACGCCAACGCGGGGCATATTCCCCCCATTATGCGAACCCCCGATAGTAAGATCATAGAACTGCCGCGTGGCCAAATGGCGTTGGGTGTTATGGAAAATCAGGAGTATATTGACCATTCCATGACGATAGACCGTAACGCGTTCCTGACACTTTTCACAGATGGTGTGACCGATACGATGTCTCCCAATGGTGAAAACTACGACCAAAAACGGTTAATCCGTCTGTTAACAAATTCCAGAATAAATAAGGCAACTGGAGTGATTTCAGCCATTGAAAATGACCTGATACAATTCAGAGCCGGTTTACCAAGCGCGGATGATATTACTGTATTATCTTTGCATCGAACTTAATTATCAATTGGAGTACCTTTGATGAATATATCATTTTCAATTCTTTGGGACCTTGATGGTGTAATTGTTGATTCGGGAGAATTACATCATAAATCTTTCGAAGCGATTTTTAATGAATACGGATATGAATACCCGTACTCCACATTTATTGAATCATTCGGCCGGAATAACGATTCTGTCATTGAAAGAGCGATTGGCCACAAACCCGACCGGGAGATGAAAGAAGATATTGAGAAGCGCAAGGAAGAGTGGTACTGCCAGCACATTCATGGGAATCTCCAGATGCTTCCCGGTGCATTGCATTGGTTGAAGTGGTTTAAATCCAGAGGTTTTTCACAGGCGGTTGCGTCGTCGGCGCCGATGGAAAATATCACCCGCTCGTTGGACGAATTTCAACTGGGTAATTTTTTCGATGCGGTTGTCAGCGGCTGCCATATTCCGGGCAAACCGGATCCTAAAGTTTTTCTACGGGCTGCCGCAGCTCTGGAGACAGCCCCCAACCACTGCATAGTGATTGAAGATTCTCTCGCCGGTATGCAGGGAGCGTTAGCCGGTGGAATGAAATGTATCACTGTGGCAACAACCCACCCGCTTTCATCTTTTGGGCTTGCTTCACTGGCTCTGGAACGTTTGACAGATCTGACCGAAAAACAGGTAAATGATCTAACCCAACTCTAGGGTTTAATAGTACGGTCGTCCAGGAACAACAGCTTCCACACCTGCCAGTTTTCGAGCACGATCATGGTGGGTGTGGGTTGAATTGTGGGTACAACTGTGTATCCTGCCTGAGGAAGTGGTATAACCACCTTGTCTCCCGGTTTGGAGAGGTCATTATCCTGCCTTGCCCACTCTTCCACAGCAGATTCAGATGTTGCGTACGCGATCTGTTTACGAAGCGCTTTTTCTGTCGCCTGCATAACACTCACCTGAGTACGCATGCGGTCTCTTTGCTCGTTCAGTGTGTATAACTCGCCAATACGGTTATTCAGATCAAGGAATAATAATAGAAGGAAAATGACAACTAACCCCAGAAGGAGCTGACGTTTATTCTGCCAGAGATTTGCCAGAAAGTATTTCAAGCTACTACCTTTCAGTCATTTTCCTTGTTGGAATTGCAATTATCTTACCACACAGTACCGGTAATCAAAAAAGACCCCGTTCAAAACGAGGTCTTTTTGAGGTGCCGAAGGAGGGATTTGAACCCTCACGAGCGTACGCCCACTACGCCCTGAACGTAGCGCGTCTGCCAGTTCCGCCACTTCGGCACATCT
>CAYQTY010000455.1:0-2052 GCA_964420535.1 uncultured Leptolinea sp.
CTTGCATGGGGTGCAAGAGGTCGGAGGTTCAAATCCTCTCGCCCCGACCAAAAAACAACGAAAACCACTAATATTTAGTGGTTTTTTGTTATTAATTCGGCTTTTTTCTAAAACCAGTAAGGATATGCGAAATTAATTGTGCAACGATTGTGCAACGGGTTTTAAATTTCTTCGACATATTGCTAAAATCTTCGACATATTGCTAAATCAACGAATCTTAACAAATGGAGAGTTTTATGGCTGATGCTATTGAAATCCTATTTATTGACGGAACAACCGGTGATTCCGTTTGCCTATACGCTCGTTGGGGTTTTTCTGCCGGCGAAGATGCTTTGTTCCTTGCTCTCAAAGATCACAAGGATCGGTGGGATGAAATGGACATCCTGGCACATTCCACCATGCGCCATCTATATGACCTCATCAATGATGGCGATGATTTGAATTACGGGATATCTTCATTCCCGGGAAGATGCACCGAACAAGTCCACGTTGATTTCAAAGCGGAAATCATCCGGAAAGTCACCGCCGACTACAGCCAGGACATATCCCACCAAACCAAAGTCCTCAAAGCCTGGACATTCAAAGAGTTTTTCGATCAACACCTTCAGGGAGTTACCGCAGGATTTTCTACCTTCTAATCAAACAAACATTACCCAAAGCCCCTCTGGAAACGGAGGGGCTTTTTTGATTCCTGCATCAGTACCCCCTCATTGTTCCGATCTCGGAACAACTCTACACTAATTCAAAATCAAAGCAAAGGACAAATAACATGGCCGCAAAAGAAGAAAAAATTGTCAATCCAAAACTCACTGCCCTATTTGAATATCGGGAACAGTTGAACAACTTGGATAACACGAAACAGGCTCTCAAAGATACTGTGCTTACTCCGGAAATAAAAATGCAGATCCAGGCATTTACCGATTCCCTGATCACTCCCGAAATCAAGCAAAAGCTGGCTGATATTGATGCTGAATTTGTTGGTAAGGGCGAAACGGCCCGGCAGAACGCCGCCATCCTGGAAGAGCAGATCCGGAAAGACGTTCTGGCTGCAAAAAAGACTCTGTGGGCTGCCGATCTAAAACACCGGTGCGAATTTGTTAATGGCAAAGATAAGGTCGATGTAGCCGGCCTTCGTGGTTTTGGTAAAGCCGTTCCAGAAGTTCTCGCTTTTATCACTACCGAAGCCCCCACTACCCGTATCGTCTAATTACCCTTTCAGGCAGAATGGGTATCTGAAACACAGCTCAGGGATTAATGAATGGAAATTAATGATCGGAGCAATACTATTCTTTCGCAGGACGATGTTTACCGATTCTTGAAAACAATCAACCCGCCGGATGTAGCCATGAAAATGGCTATTCAAGTAACAGAAAAGGACCTACGGTTTATGGAGAGCTACATTCGGGCAAAGTACACCACAACAACTTATTCCCCCTATCTCGATGAAGCATTACTTCTTGTTTTCACAAGTTTGTAAATCACCGAATACGGACCATACCGGAAAACAACGCAGAAAGGAATAACATCATGCCCGGTCGAGCAGAACATTTTGTGCCACAAATGCTGAAAGATCTACAAGAAAATTATGGCATGTGGCTTAAAAAGAATACGGATATGACTCAATTTATGAAGACCAAAGAACCAGGTGTTGATTACAACCTGGCCCTGGCTTCCATTCAGATTGAAGTCAAAAACACGGATAAAAGTGGAGTCCTCAGCGATAAACCATCGGAGATCCAGACCAAACTTCTGGACCAGTATGGTGGTTTCATCTTCCTGATGATGTGGGATCCTGATTTTCCCCGGCTCCCCAAAGGTGGCGATGCCTACCTGGTACCGTGGAATAACTACAAAGACTTCATGAAGGTTACGGACGTTGCCGGGAAAAGTGTACGCCGGCACCCAACCGCCCGGGCCTTTGGCGCTGATGAACTTCTCAAAGATTTTTCTCTCAAATGGGAAAGCGGCAAATGGAAGATCCCTCCGGAAAACCCCTTCTGGAATACCTTGAAGGATCGATCCACAAAACTTACACAGTACCTGCAGGAGATC
>CAYQTY010000456.1:0-1996 GCA_964420535.1 uncultured Leptolinea sp.
ACAAGCGTACTATCATGGCTTTTTGCACATGCCAAAACCGCATGATGCTCAATAGCCGAGGTGATGACATGCATTTTTTTACCGAAATACTTCAGAGCGGCTCCCTTGATGGCCCAATTGTCTGACTCCGTTCCGCAAGATGTAAAATATATTTCCGAACCGGAAGCATTCAAAATTTCAGCAATGGTATCGCGGGACTGCTCCAAAAGTCTTTTAGCTTTTTGCCCTTCTGAATAGATCGATGAAGGATTCCCGAAATCCTCAGAAAAATATGGAAGCATCTCTTTCAACACAACCGGATTGACCGGTGTGGTTGCAGCGTAATCAAAATAGGTTCTTTCCATCACATTCACCAGTAGAAAAAGATTATAGCATGTAAGATTATGCCTTCAACTTTCGTACATAGCGGCTGACTGATATAATGTTTTTAATTCAATCTTTAATAAAAGAGGTCAAAATGACTTTTCAGATTCATTTTGGAACAGATGGATGGCGCGGCGTTATCGCAGAAGAATACACCTTTGACAATGTCCGCCGGTGCGCCCAGGGATTTGCCAGTTATATGATTTCCACCGGAAACGCGGGAAAATCGTTCGTTGTAGGCCATGACAAACGTTTTGGATCTGAGGATTTCGCCCTGGCAGCGTCCGAAGTACTGGCAGGAAATGGATTGAAAGTCTACCTTACAGATGGAGCCACTCCCACCCCGGTGATCGCGTTCTCAGTAGTAAACCTGAAAGCCTCTGGTGCCATCAACATCACGGCTTCCCATAATCCTCCTACTGATAACGGGTTTAAAGTCCGCAATTTTACCGGTGGTGCCATTGATCCGCAGGGCTTGATCGACATCGAAAAAAGCATCCCTGATTCTATGGATGCCGTCAAACGGATGCCCGCGGTTGAGGCGATCGAAAAGGGAGTAATTAAGAAATTTGACCCTGCTCCGGCTTATCTGGAGCATTTAAAAGACCTGATTGACGTTGAACCCATCAAGAAAGCCGGATTGAATATTGTTGTCGATACCATGTGGGGTAACGGCGCCGGTTGGTTCACTGAAATTTTGGGCGGCGGCAAGACGAAGATCACAGAAATTCATAATACCCGCAACCCATCCTTCCCTGAAATGAAACGCCCGGAACCCATTCCCCCAAACATCAATGTCGGCCTTAAGACCACAGTGGAAAGCAAGTCAGATGTGCTGGTCATCACCGATGGTGACGCAGATCGTGTGGGCATTGGCGATGAAAAGGGCAATTTTGTCAACCAATTGCAGGTGTATGCCCTGCTAGCGTATTACCTGCTCAAGATCCGCGGTGAACGCGGCGCCATTGTGCGCACCCTATCCACCACCTGCATGCTGGACAAGCTCGGTAAGATCTATGACGTCCCTGTGTATGAGACTGGTGTGGGCTTCAAATACGTAGCCCCAAAGATGACAGAGACTGACGCCCTAATGGGCGGCGAGGAATCCGGCGGTTTCGCGTTCCGTGGAAATGTCCCTGAACGAGACGGAATCCTGGCCGGCCTGTACTTCCTTGACCTGATGGTCAAGACAGGTAAGAAACCGTCTGAATTGATTGACGAGCTCTACTCGATCGTTGGCCCACATTACTATGACCGTGTTGACAGCGGCTTTTCAGGTGACCGCAAATCACGCGAAAAAAAGATCGTTGACGCCAATCCGAAAACCATTGGTGGACTTGCCGTCACACGGCTCGACACCACGGATGGTTTCAAATTCGTTCTGGAAGATGGCGGCTGGATGTTGATCCGCTTTTCAGGTACAGAACCCATCATGCGGGTTTACACAGAAACCACTCACAAAGATAAAGTCCAGGCGATTCTTCAGGATGGATTGAAGATTGCCGGCCTGGCATAGGCATTTGTGATCATTGATACACACTGCCATCTGAACTTTAACTTATTCCAGGACGACCTGACGGATGTACTCTCCAGAGCCAGGGATTGTGGAATTGGAAGAATAGTTGTTCCCGCC
>CAYQTY010000457.1:0-246 GCA_964420535.1 uncultured Leptolinea sp.
AGCTCGCGGATTTCTTCGCTGGCCGTTGAATAGCCGGGTTTCATGGCCTGTTCTACATCAGCAATACCAGGGCCATCATCAGTCACATCGATCGTGATCTGGTGAGGTTCAATTTCCACCCGGATGATACCGCCATTATTCGTATGAATGATCAAATTGATTTCGGCTTCATATATCGCAATTGAGCATCGCCGGGCAATCTGCGGACTGGCGCCCAGCCTGATCAGTGCCCGCTTAATATTGCTT
>CAYQTY010000457.1:256-1994 GCA_964420535.1 uncultured Leptolinea sp.
GCCCCTCCGTGAACAAAATCGTGCTGTTTGATGGTGTAACGAAGGATCAGACTGGTGCGGTCTGATTCTATATCTTCGAAGAGATGAGATGCACGGTAGCGGCGCATCTCCTCTTCCTGGGTTTTTGATTGCAAAACCTTAAGCAAGCCACGGGTAATATCTCCCTTTGTGATGATGCCTGTTAATTTTCCCTCTGTATTAACCACAGGCAGGCGGCCAACACCGGTCGCAACGAATATTTTCAGTGCTTCAACCACCAAATCCACATCGCATACTGTGTATGGATCCGGGGTCATATATTGTGTCGTTGGGGCATCAAGCCCGCCTTCAATTAAACAATGGAAGATATCTTCCATACTGATTACGCCGACAAGCCTGTCATTTTCTGTGACTGGCATGCCTGAGATACCGGTCTTCCGGAATATCTCAACCACATCTTTCATCACAGTATCGGGTGAAGCTGACCTTACATTGCGGGTCATCACTTCATTGATGCGCAATTCATACGCTAATTCTTCCGACCGGGTGATGCTTTCGGCCTGTTGGTCGGTCAACACAACTGTTGAACGATTGGAAGCAGCGTTCATTTTCCTCTTTTATGAAAAAACTTCGCAGGAGCAATCCCCGTCAGCCACAGACGATTCGTAGCTTTTTAATCCATTTTGGAATAACCTGCCGCAAAGCTCAAACATTCCAAACGGGCTGGTAATCAAAGGTATGCGCTCGCGATTGGCAAGATCGATAGTCTCCTTTGGCGGGAGTTTCCCTCTAACAAGAACAATGGCTGATACATCGGCCATTTGCGCGGTTCTAACCACCTGGGGATTACATAAACCTGTCAGCAGAACAGCTTCAGGCTGAATGGAAGCCAGAACATCACTCATAAGATCGGCGCCGCATCCACCCTTGATCTCACGAGTAAGATCAGCATCCGTATTCATCAATTTTCCGTCAATTATTGCTATCAACTCTTCTGCATTCATTGATTTCTCTTTATAAAAAACAATATTTTACGCAATTGTACACAAGTTTACTCCAGTAAGCCAGTTTTAGAACCATCTCATCAGACTGAAACCCATTATTTCCGGATAAAGGTATTTTATGAATCTTGGTTTAGAATTGGGGCATATTTCAGACCGGAGAGTAACATGAAACAATTAATTCAATCCGTCAAAGGTACCAGGGATTTTTACCCGGAAGAAATGTCCATCCGGACCTGGTTGTATCAAAAGATAAATGAGGTTAGTACTTCCTTTGGCTATGAAGAATATGAAGGTCCTATCCTTGAGCGGCTTGAGTTGTACGCAGCAAAATCCGGCGAAGAGTTAGTGAAAGAACAGTCCTTTGTATTTTCTGATCGCGGGGGTGACCAGATTACCCTGCGACCGGAGCTCACACCAACATTAGCCCGAATGATCGCGCAGAAACAGAATGAGTTAGTTTTCCCTGTGCGCTGGTGGTCATTTGGACCATTCTGGCGGTATGAAAAACCACAAAAAGGACGTACCCGTGAGTTTTTTCAGTGGAACTGCGATATTTTAGGTGTAAACTCGCCCGAAGCTGACGCGGAACTGGTGGCTGTTGCCGCAAGCTTCTTGCGAAGTGTCGGGCTGACACCTTCAGAAGTCAAAATATATGTTAATAATCGACGCCTGATGGATACCTTAATAGGGGAATTAGGTGTTGAACCTGAAAACAGGAAAACGGTTTTTCACATTATTGACCGGCGTGACAAACT
>CAYQTY010000458.1:0-1993 GCA_964420535.1 uncultured Leptolinea sp.
GGCTGCGGAACTGACGGGTATACAGGTTGAAATACTTACCCTTTTTTCGCAGTAATTCCGCGTGTGTGCCAATCTCTGAAATCGTTCCATTTTCAATCACCAGAATACGGTCCGCTTTTTTAATCGTAGACAGGCGGTGGGCAATAATGAAACTGGTGCGACCCCGCATCATCAACTCCATACCCTTTTGAATGTGCGCTTCGGTGAGGGTGTCAACTGAACTGGTGGCTTCGTCCATAACAAAAATTTCCGGTTTTGCCAGAATGGCCCGGGCAAGGCTGATCAATTGTTTCTGCCCGACCGATAGCATATTGCCACCCTCTCCAACCGGCTCATCGTAGCCTTTGGGGAATTTTAAAATGAAATCCGCCGCGCCGGCCATGGCGGCCGCTTCTTCCACTTCTTCCCTTGAAGCATCCAACCGCCCGTAACGGATGTTTTCAGCGATAGTACCTGAGAAGAGGTGCGGGGTTTGCAGAACCACCCCGATGCGCGATTGAATGGCGTACAGAGAGTAGTCACGGTAGTCGCAGCAACCGATCTTGATCGAACCGGATGTGGGTTCATAAAACCGGCACAACAAATTGACAATAGTCGTCTTGCCGCCGCCGGTCGGGCCGACCAGGGCGATAGTCTCACCGCGGTTGACTGTCAGCGTCAGGTCTTTCAATACCATGTTCCCGTCATCATAATTGAAGGTGACATGGTCAAATTGGATATCGCCGGAAAGGTGACCCGGGTCGATCGCGCCGTGTTTTTCGGTGATATCGGGGACAGAGTCAACCAGTGAGAAAATGCGTTCAGCCGAAGCGATGGATTGCTGGATTTCGGCGAAGACGCGGGCGAGGTCCTGAACCGGCCACATCATGAATGTAATGTACGAGATGAAAGCCTGTATGCTGCCTATCGTCATCGTGGAGGATGAATACGTGGCTCCGGTATACCAGACGACCGCTCCCACCACACCTGCCGCGATGATCTGAACAGTTGGCAGGAAAAGGGCACTTAACCAGGCTGCGCGATAGCTGGCTTTATACATCTCACCGGTGATCTGGCTGAATTCAACCAGGTTTTCTTCCTCCCGCCCCAGGGATTTGATCACCCGCACCCCGGAAATATTCTCGTTAAATGATCCGGTTATTTTGGAATTGAGTTTGCGTACAGAACGGTAGGAGTGAAGTATTCGTTTCCGGAATTGGACGGCCACAAAAACCAGAACCGGTACCATCAGCATGACGATCAGAGCCAGCTGCCAGTTGATGAAGAACATGAATACCAGCGAGGTGCTGATGTTCATCACCGACCAGGAAGAGTCAACCAGCCCCCAGGTGACCAGGTCAGCTACGCGGTCGGAGTCGGATGTCACACGCGACATGATCCAACCCACCGGGGTCTTGCTGTAATAGGATAGTGACAGATCCTGTAGGTGGTTGAACATGTCACGCCGCAGGTCGTAACGCACGCGTTCACCGAGGATACCGGCCAGATAGATGAACGCGAACACCATAACAGCCTGCAGGAATGTCAACCCACCATACAGGTAAAAAATCCGTATCAGTTCCGGAATATTCTTTTCCGCGATGCCTACATCAATGACCAGTTTACCAAGATAGGTAAACAAAGCATCCAGCGCGGATACCAGGAGGATGGTGGACAGAAATCCCGCGACCCATTTCCAATGAGGGCGGGTTAAACCAAGGATCCTCCGGAAAGTTCTGCCATTGAACCGGGTTTCAAAATCTTCTTCTTCAAAGGATTCAATTTCTGACACTGGCGATCTCTCTTTCCAGTTCTTCTTCGACACGGGTTTGAATGTTGAATATCTCGCGGTACATTCCCGGTTGTTCGATCAGTTCGTTGTGCTTGCCGCGCTGGGCAATTTTTCCCTGGTCCATAACCAGTATCTGGTCTGCTGCCTGGATGGACTGGATGCGGTGTGCAATGATGAATGTGGTGCGGTCCTTCATCAATGATTGGAGCGCGGATTGAATTT
>CAYQTY010000459.1:0-1985 GCA_964420535.1 uncultured Leptolinea sp.
TCCGGCCAGTGGCTGGACGTGCGCAACCTGGTCATTTCCACTGAAAACATGGGCACCAAGATCCTTCCCGCCACGGCAGGGATGAATCCCCGCGCGGTGTGGTCACTGGATGGTGGCAGCCTGCTGCTCACCGGCACGCAACAGGGTGACAGCGGCTACAGCGTAACGCTGGCCGTGATGGACGTCAACAACGGGGCGCTGCGCGACCTGAGCCCGTCCGCTGGATTTGAGGGAGAAGGATTTATTTACACCACAAAAATTGCCTGGGTAAAACCGGTTAATCCATAAACCTATTCGAGGAGAAATTCCATCATGAGCGATTCTATTTCAAATGTACTTGCTGCCAAAATTGCCGAGCGCATCCTCAAGCAGCCCAACCGCGTGATCAAGAGTGACGAATCTTTGATCAGCAGCGGCCTGATCGATTCCTTCAGCCTGGTTGATCTGGCGATCATCGTGGAAGATGAATTCGGTGTGCGCATAGATGATTCAGAGTTAAACGCGGAAACCTTCGACACCCTCGACGCGCTGGTGAAGCTGATCGAGTCACGGAAGTAATATCGAATAATCAAAACTCTCTCCTCTTTGAAGCAACGGCGTGCAAATGTAGGGTGCTGTTGACCGCCAAATTGCAGGCATTATTCACCTGGTGTTATTTAACCGTTGTGAAAGTGCGGTCAACGCACCACAACACGGTTGGTCAAATGGCATATTCACATACAGATTAAACATGTAATGTGGTGTTGCCCGCTTAATTATCGATATCGCGATTTCCACCCGGATGGTAGCTGGGAATATTTGATGGGAGATGTTGTCGCCACGCTTGACTTCATCCCCAATGGATTGGATGAATGCGTCATTCCACCCGGCGCATATGCCAGGTTCGTGCTTCAATCCCGCCTGACATTGTTATGGGGGATGGCGTTAGGTTTCTTAAAACGGTATATCTTTACAGAATGGCTGCCTGCATCCAGTTTTGAAGTGGATGATTCGGTTTAGGGTGATTTCGAATTCACGATGACCGGGCATCAGGTAAAAATCCGATGATCGAATTGTATGTGCCGGTAAAAAAGAAGTGATACTGTTTTTTTAATTGGACAATTTATCGCAATGACCGGTCATTTACTTGGCATTTTTACTCATGGTCATGCTGACCAACCGGGAAATCACAATCGCGATGTACCCCACCCCCGCGAATTGTTCCAGCATCATCAACACGCGGGCAAGGGTTGAGGTTGGGTAGATATCACTCAGACCGGTAGCCGAGAGATTGGAAAAACTGAGCGAAAGCAATTCTACAAATGAAAAAACGTGCGCTTCACCTGCGGTGCTCACCAAACTACCCGGGAAGACGATCTGCGCAGATTGAAATAGATACGCAAATCCCCACGCCAATAATGTAAAAGTCGCGCCTGCGGCAAACCACTCATCTGTGGTGACCTGACTGTCTGCCATCATATAGGCTACCAGGCTGAATGCTGTGTAGAAATAGAAAATGGCTTCAATGATGGATGTCCATACCAGGAGAGCTGGATTCGATAAAAACGATGACAGAATGGAGAGGCTAAGAGCAGAAATAGCCAGCAACCAGGCTAGCCAATTTCCTCCCGGGCTGTGCCAGATTACCCAAACCCGTAAGACCAGGACCAGAACACCAAAAACTCCGATAACGGCTGGTTCAATTTGCAATCCGTCAAAGACCGCATACATCACAAGTAGTAAAAGTTGTGCCGACAATAAAAAAGCGGAAGGATGTACACGCTGGATTAAAGTTCGGGAGTCTTTTGTCATGATCACATCACCTGTTTGAAATCAGTTCCCCTGGGAATGTTATCAGGCATACGCATGCTGGATATGATTCTACGGTAGCCTGGTTATCTGGATCCAAAATTCCACATCTGATATATTTTGCCAACATTTTCACCCTGGGAGGGTGATGGTTGTGGCTGAACTCATTCAATATTAGCATCATTCCCTCCATTTTC
>CAYQTY010000460.1:0-1972 GCA_964420535.1 uncultured Leptolinea sp.
GGTATTTTGATCAATTTCGGGGTGGATATCACCTTTGACGCAAAATACGGTTTCTGGGGGTTGGTGGTTTTGATGAACTGGCAGATGGTGGGCTATATGATGATCATCTACATTGCCGGCATTCAGTCCATTTCCCCTGAGCTCATTGAAGCGGCCAGAATTGACGGAGCCAATACCTGGCAGATACTGGGAAATGTCACCATACCGATGGTCATGCCAGCGGTGACCATCTGCACATTCCTTACTGTGGCCAACAGTTTCAAGCTCTTCGATCAGAACCTGGCGTTGACCGCCGGCGCACCGGACAGGGCTTCAGCCATGCTGGCCCTGGATATCTTTACAACTTTCTATGGCCGCAACGGATATGAAGGGGTGGGGCAGGCGAAAGCTGTTGTGTTCTTTATCATTGTGGCGGTCATCGTGCTGCTGCAGCTTAAATTGACCCGCACCAAGGAGGTTGAAAACTGATGAAAACCAGACGCGACACAGCCGATTGGATCATCTTTGGTGGAATGATCATCCTGACCATCCTGTTTTTAACCCCCATCCTGATCGTATTAATGAACTCATTTAAAGGCCGGTTCTTCATCGCTGACGCGCCGTTCGCCTTCCCCACGGCAGAAACCTTTGTGGGCATCAAGAACTACGGAAGCGGGTTGGAAAAAACCGGCTTTATTCCGGCTTTCGGTTATTCACTGTTCATCACCGTGTTTTCGGTAGGCGCGATTGTCCTGTTTACGGCCATGACCGCGTGGGCGATCACCCGCATCAAGTCAAAATTTAGCTCGGTGATGTATTTCCTGCTGGTCTTCTCGATGATCGTTCCGTTCCAGATGGTGATGTTCACCATGTCGAAAATGGCTAACATGACCCATCTGGATAACCCGATTGGCATCATTTTCATCTACCTTGGGTTTGGCGCCGGGCTTTCGGTGTTTGTGTACAGCGGGTTTATCAAGGGCATTCCGCGGGAGATCGAAGAAGCCGCGTTGATTGACGGTTGCAATCCGCTTCAGACATTTTTTCTGGTGGTGTTCCCGATCCTGAAACCCATCAGTATCACCGTCGCCATACTCAATGCCATGTGGATCTGGAATGACTACCTGCTGCCCTACCTGGTGATCGGCAGTAATTACAAGACCATCCCGATCGCCGTACAATACCTTCAGGGTGGTTACGGAAGCCGCGATATGGGCGCCATGATGGCTATGCTGGTACTGGCGATCATCCCGATCGTTATTTTCTATCTAGCCCTCCAGAAGTACATAATTAAAGGCGTGGTGGCTGGCGCGGTAAAAGGCTGATTCATATTTTCTGTTGGACAGGGAGCTGCCTTAGATACAGGGCGGCTCCTTTTTTATGGCATAATCGGAAAAAGATCAGGGTGACAGTGAACGAAGAAAAAATAGAATCAACAATTCGGGTTGAGAATCTGCCGGATGAATCTGGTATTCGCCTGCTGGACGGGAGAAACGTGGCGCATGAGTTCCCTGTCCATATTCATGATTCGTACACCCTGGGATTAGTAACGCGGGGGGAGAGAATTATTATTGCCGCCGGGCATGAGTATCAGATTATGGAAGGGGAGGGCTTAATCATCGGTCCCGGAGTACCCCATGCATGCGGTCCGGCTTCGGCCAACGGGCACGACTACCGGGTGATTTCGGTGGAAGCCGACCTGATGCTGGCGGCTTCTGTGGTTGTGTTCGGGCGTGAACGGGTGCCGCAGTTTTCCTGCGTCAAGTTATCAGATAATACATTGATTAACCAATTGATTAACATGATAAAGATTGTTGATAACCAGCCTGTCCCGCGGGATGACGTCATGCCTGTTCTGTCTTGTCTTATTGAGCAGTACGCGGATACGGCCGATCCGGCAGCTATCTCTGAATCCCGGGTCCGTCTGGCAGGGCAAGCCCGTGAGTATATTGACGCTCACCTCAAGAGTGCCATCACTCTGGAGGAACTGGCA
>CAYQTY010000461.1:0-1969 GCA_964420535.1 uncultured Leptolinea sp.
GCAGGGCTTTCTGATCATCCTTTCACTTGTTATTGTGTATTTGATCGGATCGAACCTGGCGAAAAACCCATCCTTGTTTGCAAATATTTTCATAAGTGGTCTGCAAATGGGTTTTGTTTATGCCATGATTGCTCTTGGTTACACCATGGTCTATGGTATTGTGAAATTGATCAATTTCGCCCATGGTGACGTTTTCATGGTTGGCGCTTTCGTCAGTTATTACCTGGTTTATCGTTTCAATTTTCAAAATTGGCCGCAGCTGTTCTTCCCAACAATGCCACCTATGGTGGTGGTCGTTATCGGAACTGTCAGTACGATCATTATCGCCATGGTCGTATGTGTTTTACTGGCGACTACAATTGAACGTGTTGCTTACAAACCATTACGTAATGCTCCCAGAATCGCCGCGCTGATCACCGCCATCGGCGTTTCATTTTTCCTGGAATTTTTCGGGGCGTTGAATTTTGTATTCTCCCCCCGTTTCATCCCTTACACCCGCCCATTTGAAGTTGTCGCGTGGTATATTGACCCGACGGGTGTTCACCAAATCGTTCAGGGTACCCCGCCGCCGCCTACTGCCATCACTTTTTCGAACATCTTCCTTATTATCATGATCGTTTCCATCCTGGTTCAGATCTTCCTGCAGTTCCTGGTGAAACGGACGAAGATGGGCATTGCCATGCGCGCGGTTTCATTCGACAAACCTACCGCCCGCCTGATGGGTATCAATGTAGACCAGGTCATCTCGTTCACATTCGCCATTGGCGCGGCATTTGCCGGTCTGGGCGGTGTTTTGTACGCGATCGCCTATTCTTCCATTAATACCCAGATGGGTATTCTCCCCGGCTTAAAGGCGTTTGTCGCGGCTGTGTTGGGAGGAATTGGCAGTATTCCGGGTGCCTTTGTCGGTGCTCTGATCATGGGTCAGGCTGAAGCCCTGACCATGGGTTTCATATCTACTCCCATGCGTGACGCTGTCGCCTTTGCCATCCTGATTATTGTGCTTCTGGTTCGGCCTACCGGTTTATTTGGCGAACCCGAAAATGAAAAAGCCTAGGAGATAGCCAATGGAACTCGGGTTTTTATTCGGATCGATAGTAAAAATTGTTGTAATCCTGGGCTATCTCTACGGATTGCTCTGGTTTTTAGGCCATAAAAAGACGTGGGTTAAGATCGCTGGTGTAGTTGCCGCCTTTGGGATTGTTCAACTTGCGTTTACCGTCACCATAGGTGAATCTACTATTCTGAATGAATTTGACAGCGGTCTCGTTTTTCAAGCCGCTTCCATGACGATGATCGCGTTGGGCTTGAACCTGATCTATGGTTTCAATGGCCAGTTCAGCCTTGGTCAGTGGGGGTTTTATGGAATTGGCGCTTACACAGCTGCTGATATCACCTTCCGCTGGATCAATGGCGACAGCCGTGGTTTGATCGTAGTAGGGCTTGGTTCCATATTGGGAGCCGCCATGATCATTGGTATTCAGAAATGGTTGAAACGCTTTCGCGGCGTTCCAGTGCTTTCCGCATTCACGTTTTACCTGATAGGTAGTGTACTGGTCGGCTTCATCGCGGTGGTTATCGCCAACGCTCTGGATCCTGCGATCTCCCCATTACTCGGATCCGCGTATGAGCGCGGTCCACTTGCCCAGGGCATCTGGATGCAACTTGTCTACTTCCTGGCTGTCATGTTTGCCGGTGTCTTTGCCGGTGAAGTCAGTTTCCTCTTCGGGCTTCCCGTACTCTCACTCGGTTCCGATTACTTCGGTATCGCCACCCTGGGATTCACCATCATTATCAATACACTGATGCTGAACTCAGATACCATTTTGCCTTTCCCTGAAATGAAAGGCGGCCGCGGTATGATTGGTATTCCCAAGATGACCAACTGGTTCTGGGCATTCTTCTTCATGGTTCTGGTGATCATCATTATGCGGAATGTCATTCGTTCTTCCACCGGCCGCACTATTCT
>CAYQTY010000462.1:0-1955 GCA_964420535.1 uncultured Leptolinea sp.
CAAACATCCGGATCCTCAATTTGAAAGCCAGACTAAAGTCAAATTGATGAATCCCGAAGTACAGACATTTGTTCAACAGGTAGTGGTCGAAGCTTTTTCCACTTTTCTGGATGAAAATCCTGCCGCGGCCAAAGCGATTGTTTCAAAATGTCTTACGTCAGCCCGTGCCCGTGACGCCGCCCGCAAGGCACGTGACCTGGTCATCCGTAAATCAGCTCTTGAAAGCCTTACCCTCCCGGGAAAACTGGCTGATTGTTCTGATCGCGACCTTTCAAGAACCGAACTTTACATCGTAGAAGGTGACTCGGCCGGCGGTTCAGCCAAACAGGGTCGAGACCGTCATTTCCAGGCCATTCTCCCCCTTCGCGGTAAGATCCTGAATACCGAAAGAGCACGTCTCGATAAGATTCTTTCCAATAATGAAGTCAAAGCGATTATCTCGGCTCTGGGAACCGGAATAGGGGATACCTTCGATACATCGAATTTGCGTTATGGAAAAATTATCCTTATGGCGGATGCTGATGTTGACGGCAGCCATATCCGCACTCTGCTCTTAACGTTCTTCTTCCGGTATATGCAATCGTTAATCGATGATGAACATCTGTACATCGCGCAACCGCCGCTGTATCGTGTGGCTCATAAAGATAAAATTAAATACGCCTACACCGAGCAGCAAAAAGATAAATTGGTGAAGGAATTTGGTATCCCCTCTGACAAACTCTCGATTCAGCGTTACAAAGGTCTTGGCGAGATGAATCCCTCACAATTGTGGGAAACCACAATGGACCCGGAAAAACGTACTCTCCTCATGGTTTCTATTGATGACGCGGCTGCCGCAGATCGTACCTTTGATATGTTGATGGGTGAAGCTGTTCCGCCGCGGAATAAATTCATTACCACCCATGCGAAAGATGTAAAGAATCTGGATATTTGAGTCATCAAATATTTTATAGAAACAGAATAACAGCCAGCATTTAGCTGGCTGTTATATTCTTAAGACTTTTATTGCGGCTATTTTTTCGTGGGCTGATAATTTCAACCAGAATGATTGGCAATAACCAGATCATCAGCCGCATGTATACAACAGCTCCGAGAGTGTGCCGGATCAAACCACCACTGTCACCGTAAAAACTGGCAGCGTATTGACCGTAGATCATACTTATCAGCCAGAGTACCAACCAGAACCAATGTTTATTCTGCAGGAGTGAATTCCGGATAGCGGCAATAATTATCAAAATTCCGCTGAATAACGGGAATATAAATGCTGTGCTGGATAGCGGGTGGAAAATATCTCCAACAGCCAGTACCATTTTCCGGGGTAATGTGGGGTACGTGAAGAAAAACGGCTGAACATTCTCTGAGAATGCGTCTGACAACCGGCCTAGCAACTCTGTAACCATGAAACCGGGATGGCTAACTAAAAACAGAAAATACGTCTTTGTCCCGGATTCTTGAACCCATTCATGAGTCCACGGATCTGGCATTCCATGATCAAGGAAGAATTGTTTACGAGCCGGATACAGACTGACCCAGTGATTATAGATATCAAACCAACCCCATGCCCAACGGTTGGCCGCACTCGTGGTGTAAGAATACCAACCATAGAGAAATAATACCCACAATCCTATCCCGGCGACCCACAACACAGGCATATTCTTACGTATTCCTGGGATGACGAAAAAGGAGATAAAAAACACCACTAGAATGATCAAGGTCTGGGCATTTGAATCACGCATAAAAGCCCACATCGGAACCAGAAGCGCCCAGAGAAGCATAAGAACTTTCGTTAAGGTCCGTGGTTTTTTTGTTTCAGATGATAGGCGCACTAACAATTCCAACGTTAATGTCATCATTAGAGTGAATAACGAGAAGCTCAGAGATTCAGACATTAAAATCGAATCCCACTCAGCCAATGAAGGAGAGAACGCAAATAATAATATGGCGCCAGCTGCAAT
>CAYQTY010000463.1:0-1947 GCA_964420535.1 uncultured Leptolinea sp.
CGTCAAACGGCTGTGATGCGGTCCATTCGGCCGATTTGACGCGCAGGTCATCGAAGATGCCGCCCTGAATGATGCCGAAGAGTGCCTGGTCATCACGGGTTTTGGCTTCCAGGCAGCGCCGGGCCCAGGCAGTAGTCCGTTCCAGAGCCTGTTCGTTGTACGCGCGGTCTCGCGGTGGGGCGCATTCATCAAACACCATGATGATGTCGGCGCCCAGTTTTTGCTGGATGTCGATGGATTTCTCCGGCGTCAGGCGGTGAATGGAGCCATCGATGTGACTTTTGAAGGTCGCGCCGTCCGCGTCAATCTTGCGGATGCCGGCCAGTGAGAAAACCTGAAAGCCGCCGGAATCGGTCAACATGGGGTTGGGCCACTGCATGAATTTGTGCAGCCCGCCCATTTCAGCCACCAGTTCCGCGCCGGGGCGCAAATACAGGTGATAGGTATTGCTTAATACCAGAGACGCGCCCATTTCGTGCAACTGCGCCGGAGTGATTGATTTCACGGTGGCTTGCGTACCCACCGGGGCAAAAATAGGTGTGGGGATGTCACCATGCGGAGTGTGATAAACGCCGGCGCGGGCGGGGCCGTCTCGGGCGATCAATTCATACGAAAAATGTTCAGACATGAGAATTTAACAATTGATCCTTTGTATCTTCAGACTGAATCTGGATTATACACTGAGGAGTGCTTGCGTTATCTCTACCGTGTGGATATACTACCGGACATGAATATTAACGATCATACCGATTGGCTCGAAATAGATTTGGGGGCGTTCAAACGGAATATCGCGAAGATGAATGAGATCACCGGAAAACCGGTGATGGCTGTGATCAAGGCCAATGGCTACGGTCACGGGTTGGCTGAAATTGCCCGCGCGGCTTTGTATGGCGGGGCGGCTATTTGCGGCGTGGCCCGTGTGGAAGAAGCGTTCCGCATCCGGCGCAAAGGTATTCACGGAAAGATGCTGGTGATGGGCGGTGCGATGACCGACCATATCCCGTTTGCTCTGGCGGAAGATGTTTCTCTGACGATTTCTGACCCTGTGACTGCCCGGATATTTTCCCGGGAGGCTGTGCGCCTGGGCGGAAAGATCCATGTTCACGCCAAAATTGATTCTGGAATGAACCGGATGGGCGTACCGGCAGAGCAGGGTTTGGAATTTATGAAATTGCTGAAAACCCTGTCCGGCCTTCAGGTAGACGGCGTCTTTACCCATTTCGCGCGGGCGGATGAAGTCAACGCGGGGACGACCGAGCAGCAATTGGAGCGTTTCAACAAATTCCTTACTGAATTGCGGCAGGTGGGGTTGGTCCCGGCACAGGTTCACGCCGCGAATTCTGCTGCGTCACTCTTTTTTCCTTCCGCGCGGTTTGACATGGTACGTCCCGGCATTGCCTTGTTTGGTATCAACCCGGCGGAGGACGCTGTTCTTCCGGATGGCTTTACACCGGTTCTGCAATGGAAAACCCGGTTGATCTCCATCAAAGATATCCCGGCCGGCTGCGGTGTGAGCTATGGACATAAATACACCACCACCAGGACTGAGCGGGTAGGTGTGATCGCCGTGGGGTACGCGGACGGTTTCCGGCGTGTGGATGGCAACTGGGTGTTGATTCGCGGGAAATATGCCCCTGTTCTTGGAAACATCTGTATGGACCAGTGTATGGTCAGTCTGGATGATATTCCGGAAGCGCAAATGGAAGATGAAGTTGTTTTGATAGGTACTCAGGAAAACCGTCAGATTTCGGCCGAGATGGTCGCCCGTTCCTGGGGAACAATAGCATATGAAGTTATCTGCGGATTGACCGCGCGGTTACCTCGCATTTACAGGGACGATTAATGACTGACCTTCAATTGAATAATGGCAGAAAATCCAAACGCTGGGTCGGGCCAGTGGAAGTTATCACGCCTGAAGCGGATGAACAGTTGAAAGAGTATCCCAAA
>CAYQTY010000464.1:0-1939 GCA_964420535.1 uncultured Leptolinea sp.
AAATTCGCGGTTGAAAACCAGACCGTCATTGACAATATCTTGAAGGAACATTTCCAAATCAACCTTCTTGACATCCTGTTCAACGCACCGTTTGAGCAAAACCTGGTGTTCAAAGGCGGAACATCGCTGCGGCTGGCGTATGGGTCCTTCCGCTTTTCAGAAGACCTCGATTTTTCGATCCTGGGTGATATTCCGTACCCCGGATTTGAGCAGGTCATTCAGAAAATCCCCGCCAGAATTCCCGGGGCTGTGATCAAGGATATCCATGACAAGCGCAACACCCTGTATGCCCGGGTGATCTTCAATGTGGAATACCGCCCTATTCCTATCGGTATAAAAATCGATATGAATAAAAATGCCTCCGGGTTTGACCAGACAATCCACATAATTTCCAGTCCATTCAATAACCTGACCGTGCTTGGCCGGGTATATACACTGGAATCCATTCTGCGTGATAAGCTGCGGATCATGAAGAATGAAGAACGGCGTGACCCGCGTGATCTGTTAGACGCCTGGTTCATTCACCAGAAGCTGGGCAGGGAATTTGAGATACCCGAAGCCTATAAATATTCGCGCAAAGAACTGATGGACAACCTGTTCCATTTCATTCCGCAGAACCAGCGCAAAGTGATCGAGTTGTTCGCCCGATGAACCGCCAACAGTTGGTACAGGCTGTAAACGCGCATGGAATGGATTTCTTCCGTATGAATGATCTGCGGAAGCTATTTCCGGATGACGCCAACCTCAAGGTCTCGATCAAACGCATGCTGGATGCCGGGGTGATCATCAGTGTGGCTCACGGAATCTACGCGCTGAAAATGGAAGCGCTGGATGTGGAACGGCTGGCCACGCAGTTGTATTACCCGAGTTACATCAGTTTTGAGAGCGCGCTGTCAAAATACGGCATCATCAACCAGGGCCTGTACGGGGTGACGCTCGCCACCACCCGCCATTCAAAGAAAATGACGCTGGCCGGTACGGATTGTGAATATTGCCGCATCAAGGAATCGTTGTATACCGACTACACGTTGACCAACGGCACCTATCTGGCCAGCCCGGAAAAGGCCTGCCTGGATATGCTGTATCTACACACCCTGGGTAAGCGCAAGGTCACCACATCAGAGTGGATGGTGGATGATCTGGACCGGGATGAATTAAAACGGTACGCGGAGTTGTATCCGCAGGCAGTCAGGAAGATCGTGGAGAGGCTGGGATAATATAAGGCACATTGAAGGAATGAGTATTAACGGAATACTAGAATTATTTAGGAGGATTAATTTGGCTCACAAATGGACAGAAAAAGATGATATGAAAGCTCTCTATATTTATCTTTTTGGGATACGAGATTTACCATTTAATGAACATCAGATTGCTATGATGATTGATACAACAGATTCTAGCCTGAGAATGCGTGTGGAGAATTTTAGGAATATTGATACAGGCTTAGGTTTAGCAAATTTTGCATTACAAAGCAAAAGCATTTATGATCGATATCATAAATTATTAGAGACTGAGCTGCGTAAAAAGGCTTTTGGTTTTTGAGTTTCTTAAATAATCCGTAAACCAATCTGCCGTAAATAATCAAATGTAGGATTATAAAAATTCTTATTTCGTGTTTTATCCTCGTCATTCCCTTCGGGAACAACAATTACCATGCCCTGCCTTGCACGTGTTAACAAAACACGGTATGCATTTTTCTGGTAAATGCGTCGATCTTCTTTATTTATATTGTTCCAGTTCTCACCCACAAATGATTTATGTTCCCAGCCCGAGGGAGAATACCTAAAATCGGCATCCCATGTGACGCACGCCCAATCCAACTCTAGACCTTGTATGTCAAATTCGGTAGCTACATCTTCTAGAAAATATGAAGATCGGACATCTTCCTTTCCATCTAAAAACCAATGGACAGGATCCATCGGTGATTTTACATGAATAG
>CAYQTY010000465.1:0-1917 GCA_964420535.1 uncultured Leptolinea sp.
ATCATCCACCACCGGGTCGCTGACCGTCACACCGGTGCCGGTGATACCAGTCACGCCGGAAGGGACGCGGTTGGCAAATTCCCAGTACAGGCGTTTGCGCCCCTGGGCGACGATCAATTCACCATCTTTCCAGATGGACTGCCAGGTGATGGTCTGGTCTTCCAGGCATTCCGCCGCGCTGAACTTGCCCCAGCCCTTGCGGAAGTCGATCCACAGGCGGGCTTCCTCAAAGTCACTGGTGGGCAGGGCGCCGCGGCCGGCAGACCCGCTGGTGAACCGCAGCCAGAGCTTCGGTCCGAATTTTTCAAAAGCGATTTTCAGGTCGTCAGCGTTGTTGACGATCATGGTTTCGGGAACTTTGATCCCGGCTTTTTTCCACGCGTTGAAGGAGGCAAATTTATCTTCGCAGGTCAGAATAGTCTGATGCGAGGGAAGGAAAGTTTTACAGGGGAGCCGGTCACGGATGCTGGATATACCGATCATTTCAGCTGAGATCTGCACGTGCATCAGGTCAGGCTGAGTCTGGTTGAGGATATCCAGCACCACTGGCAGGTAATCGGGGTCGGATACCGGTGGAACGAGGTAGCGTTCATCGGTTTCAGCACGCTGCAGTGTGTAGGCGTTGGTGTCAAACCCGATGGTGTAATAATTTTCAGGTGCGGATTTCAGGGAACGGACAAAACCGGTTGCCGGGCTTCCGCCGGCGCCTGTGACCAGTACTCGTATCATTTGGGGTAACCCTCCTGCGTTCCGTAGATCATCTCGATCGCGCGGATCGTTTTTATGCCTTCGTCACCTTCAACCGTGTTGTGGCGTTCAAAGAGAAGGTCGGCCACAACTTCGTTGATCACTTTGTCATGGTTGGAACTGGTTCCCTGGTACTTGCCGCCATAGGCGTTGGGTTTATCCACGAAGGCGATATCTTCGGGGAGAGGCATGGACTGCACGTCCCAGAAATCGATCTTGTTCAGGTACTGGCCGCCAATTTTGATGGTGCCATTTTCGCCAATGATGGTGAAAGACCCTTCGTAGTTTTTATTATAGACAGAGGTGCTCCAGGTAAGGGAGCCCATCACGCCGGTATCAAAGACGAGGCGGGCGGAGCCGTTATCTTCAATTTCAATGTTATGGCTGAGTGTGGCGACCTGTGATGACGCCTGCACTACGTCACCGAACCACCAGATCATCAGGTCGATGAAGTGCGACACCTGGGTGTAAAGAGCGCCGCCTTCCAGTTCCTTGCTGCCGCGCCAGGAAGAGTCACGATAATACCCTTCGTGCCGGTTCCACAGTACGTTGCACAGCACCATGTAGATCTTGCCAAGCTTGCCGGAATCCAGCGCTTGCTTGGTGAGGGCGATGGGAACATTGTAGCGGTTCTGTTTGACCACCATGATACGCACATTGTTACGTTCCCCGGCGGCAATCATCTCATCCGCTTCGCGGGTTGTCAGCGCCATGGGTTTTTCCACCAGCACGTTCTTGCCATGGTTGGCGGCGGCGATAGCCATTGGCGCGTGCAGGCCATGGGGGGTGCAAATGTTCACCACGTCAACATCAGATTTTTCCAACATTTCATCAAATGACGTGAATGTCGGGACGTTTCCATAGAGCGAGGAGTATTTTGTCAATTTTTCCGGGTCGATATCGCATAACGCGCTAAGAACCGCGTTTTCCTGTGAATCCACAACCGCGATGTGACGTGACCCAATATTCCCACAACCTACAACAGCAAATTTAACAGGGTTGATCATACAGTTTTTTCGTCTAAAGGGTAAGATTTGCCCGCGTGAATGACTGTCGGACAGATAATTATTGTACCAGCACTCCCCGCAACCATCACCAGGTTGACATCGGGGGATGCGGTTGTGATGAGCGCTGGTTGATGGATTTCATGGAATGGAAAAGCGCAATGCG
>CAYQTY010000466.1:0-1909 GCA_964420535.1 uncultured Leptolinea sp.
CTCGCTGTGTGCCTTCTCGATCTCATCGAACAGGATCACGCTGTACGGCCGGCGGCGGATGGCCTCGGTCAACTGGCCGCCTTCTTCGTAGCCCACGTAGCCCGGAGGGGCGCCGATCAGGCGCGATACGGTATGTTTTTCCTGATACTCGCTCATGTCAATACGGATCATGGCGTGTTCGTCATCAAACATGAACAGAGCCAGGGCGCGGGCCAGTTCGGTCTTGCCGACACCGGTGGGGCCCAGGAAAATGAAGGAACCTATCGGGCGGTTGGGATCCTGCAAGCCTGCGCGGGCGCGGCGTACGGCGTTTGAGATCACCCGAAGAGCGTCTTCCTGTCCGATCACCCGTTCATGAAGGCGTTCTTCCATGTGCAGCAATTTCTCGGTTTCACCTTCCATCAGACGGGATACCGGAATGTGCGTCCATGTGGAGACGATCTCAGCGATCTCTTCCGCATCCACCTCTTCCTTGAGCAGGGGACTCTGTTCCTGGATCTGTTTCAGTTTTTGCTCCGCGTCATGCAGACGGTTTTCCAGTTCACGCAGGGTGCCATAGCGCAGACGGGCGGCGGTTTCCAGGTCGGCTTTGCGTTCCGCTTCTTCGATCTGGAGTTGGGTCTGTTCGGTCTCTTCCTTGACCTTGCGCAGATCGGCGATGGCGGCTTTTTCATTCAGCCAGCGGGTGGTCAACTGGTTGGATTGTTCCTTCAGGTTGGCCACTTCCTGTTCGATCTTTGAAAGCCGGTCTTTGGAGGCTTTGTCTTTTTCTTTCTGCAGTGCCTGGCGCTCGATCTCCAACTGCATGATCTGGCGGTCGACTTCGTCCAGCACCTGTGGTTTGGAGTCGATCTCAGTGCGCAGGCGGGCGGCGGCTTCATCGATCAGGTCAATGGCTTTATCCGGCAGGTGCCGGTCGGTAATGTAGCGGTTTGACAGCGTGGCGGCCGCGATCACGGCGGCATCGGTGATGCGAACGCCGTGGTGCACTTCGTAGCGTTGCTTCAAGCCGCGTAGGATGCTGATAGTGTTTTCTACATCCGGTTCGCCTACAATCACCGGCTGGAACCGGCGTTCCAGAGCCGGGTCTTTTTCCACGTTCTTGCGATACTCATCCAGCGTAGTCGCCCCAACCAGATGCAGCTCACCGCGCGCCAGCATGGGTTTGAGCATGTTGCCAGCGTCCATGGCGCCTTCGGCCGCGCCGGCACCGACCACTGTGTGCATTTCGTCAATGAACAAAATGATCTCACCGGAGGATTCGGTAATCTCTTTCAGAACCGCTTTGAGGCGCTCTTCGAACTCACCGCGGTATTTAGCCCCGGCAACAAGCGCGCCCATATCCAGCTGGACGAGGCGTTTATTCTTCAAGCCTTCGGGAACGTCACCTTTAATGATGCGCTGTGCCAGCCCCTCAACCACGGCTGTTTTACCCACACCGGGTTCGCCGATGAGAGCCGGATTGTTCTTGGTGCGGCGCGATAGGATTTGCACCACGCGGCGGATCTCTTCGTCACGGCCGATGACCGGGTCAAGTTTGCCCTGACGGGCCATGGCAGTGAGGTCGCGGCCATATTTTTCCAGTGACTGGTAGGTGCCTTCCGGGTGCTGCGACGAAACACGCTGTGATCCGCGCACGGATACCAGTGTTTTCAGGATGCTATCTTTATTGATGCCATACTGTTCCAGCCGACGGGCTTCTGTACTGTCTGTGAGCGCGAGCAGGATGTGTTCGGTGGATGTGTAGTCATCCTGCATACCGCGGGCAAAACGTTCGGCGGCCGAAAGGATATCGGCGGAGGTTCGTGAGAGAGACACATCTCCCGAGCCGGGACCGGTCACCTTCGGGCGGGTGTCGAGGTCTTTTTTCAGGTCAGAAATGATTCCGGCTGTACTGCCGGAGATTTTC
>CAYQTY010000467.1:0-1890 GCA_964420535.1 uncultured Leptolinea sp.
TTAACTCCCTTGGGGAAGGAAGTGTTTGCCCTCTATTATAGTCCGATTTATGTATGGTGGGATCGCAAGCCTGTCCCAATTTTTTCCGGGGGTGATCCCGCCTGGCGTCTCAGTCCACCGGGAGCGCCGCATGTTGACGCCGCACGCGCGCCTCGCCCGTCCCTGCGATCAACAGGATGCTGGCGATGATCAATGCTCCGCCCGTCCATTGCCCTGTGCTGATCGTCTCTTTCAGCAGGAAGAGCGAGAGCAGCATGGAGGTCAGCGGGATCATGCCCGAAAAGGCGGCGGTGGTGTAGGCGTCACAGCGTTTGACCCCCGCGTAGAAGAACACGAACGCCAGCGCGGTGATCACCAGGCCGTACCATACCAGCGCCAGCCAGTCGGCAAAAACCAGTGACGTCACCGCGGCGGCCGGGCTGCCGTACAGGGCTGGGCCCAGCGAGAGGGTGAAGGCGAACGCCGAAACCAGCATGGTCTGCACCAGCGGGTGGATGTCCGCGCCGGGTTGTGACCGGCTGCCCGCCGAATGCCGGCGCGAGATCACATTGAAGATCGACTCGCTGGCCGCGGCGCATAGGATGAGCAGGTTCCCCGCCAGGTGGCTGCCGTCAAATTGCAGCGCTTGCGGGCTTACCCCTTGCAGAAGCACGATGCCCGTCACAGTGCAGGCCACGCCGAGCACGGTGTGCCGGTTAAGCGCTTCTTTTAAAAAGAAGAACGCCAGCACACTGGTGACGGCCGGGGTGGCGCCCGTCAACAGGCCGGCTTCAGCGGTGCTGGTGCGGGTGACCCCGAACAGCAGGAAGACCCGGAAGAGAAAGATGCCGAACACCGCCTGCAGCGTCAACATGCGCCAGTCCCCCCGGGTGAGAGACCGCGCCGTCTGCCACGCTCGGCGTCCGTAAAACGGCAGCAGCGCCAGCAGCAGTATCCCCAGGCTGAGTGCCGTGATCTGGAACGTCCCCAGTTTGCCCGATAAGATGCGCCCGGTGACCACTGACGTGCCGGCCAGTGAGAACCCGAGGAACAGGTAGATTTTTCCTTTGATGCTTTCCATTGGAAACCTTCTTATAAAAATTAGCCGTTGCGCGGCCGGATGAAACCTACTATACTGGCCTGACTGGTATGGCGTAAGGGCCAGTTCAAGCAGGTTTCAGGGTGCCAGTTGGAGGTTAAGATATGTGGGGTATCACGCTGCGTAAAAATGATGACGTTCCGCTGGCCCGTCAGCTTTTTCAGGCCGTCACCGAACGCATCACGGCCGGGCAGATCGCCCCGGGAGACGCATTGCCGTCCACCCGCGAGCTGGCGCTTGATCTGGGCGTTTCGCGTAATACAGTGTGCGATGCCTACACCATGCTGTGGACGGAAGGTTTCATCATCAACCATCCGGGCGCGGCTTCGCGTGTGGCAGACGGACTGGCGATCACCGCCCGTCAACCGGAACCCGCTGCCGCGCCGGAACGCGCGCCCGTTCACTACCGCTTTGACCTCAAGACCGGCCAGCCCGACCTGACGCTGTTTCCCTGGTTTGCCTGGAACCGCGATATCGCGGAGGCTGCCGCCCGGCTTAACCCCGGGCAGATGGACTATTCCGGACCCAAAGGCTATCCCCCGCTGTGTGAAGAGATCGCGCGCTGGCTGCTCCGCGCGCGCGGCATGGCGGTTGACCCCGCCGACGTGTTCGTCACCTCCGGCGCCACCCAGGCGCTTTACCTGCTGGTGAATATCCTACACCGCGGCGGGCATGCGTTCGCCCTGGAAGACCCGTCACACCCCGGCATCCGCGGGGCGGTGATGGATAAAGGCTACGGAGTGTACTGGATGCCGGTGGATGATCAGGGCGCGGAGGTATCATGCCTGTACGGGAAGGCGCTTTCGGCGGCG
>CAYQTY010000468.1:0-1888 GCA_964420535.1 uncultured Leptolinea sp.
CGCCTGCGCCAGATGTATAACCTGTTCGAAGCCGAGGCGGAAGCCTCATTGAAAGAAGGCCTGGTACTTCCGGCGCATGATTATGTGCTGAAATGCTCGCATACTTTTAATATTCTGGATACCCGCGGCGCCGTCGGCGTGACCGAACGTCAGGCACTTTTCTCCCGCATGCGAGACCTGGCCCGCCGGGTGGCGGAAGCCTACGTGGCGCAACGTGAAGAACTCGGGTTTCCCTGGGGCAAGGTTGACAGCGCCACTATTAACGCGCGGCACCCTGTCACCCCGGTTGAACTTGATACGAAATCCTCGCCGGAAAAACCGGATACCTTCCTGCTGGAAATTGGCACGGAAGAACTACCCGCCGCCGATCTGCAGTCCGCGCTCGCGCAGCTTTCTGAGAAAGTGCCGGCTTTGCTGGCCGACCTGCGCCTGGAACATGGCGAAGTCACTGTCACCGGAACTCCCCGCCGCCTGACAGTGCTGGTGGAAAAATTGTCACCGCGCCAGCCCGATAAGACCAGCATTATCAAAGGACCCCCGGCTGACCGCTCTTTTGACGCCGATGGCAAACCTACCCCCGCCGCGTCCGGTTTTGCCCGCGGCAAGGGTCTCAAACCCGAAGACTTGAAGATCATGGAAATTGACGGCGGCCGGTACGCGGCTGCCGAAGTACACGAAACCGGCAGATCCGCCGGGGAAGTTCTCAAGAACGCCCTGGCTGACCTGGTCGCCGGTATCAAATTTGACAAGGTGATGCGCTGGAACGAAAGCCAGGCTGGCTTCTCACGACCGCTGCGCTGGCTGCTCGCCATGTTCGGCACTCAGGTTATTCCTTTCCAGTATGCCGGTATGACCGCCACCAATAAGACTCGCGGTCTGCGTTTCAGCGCGGCAGAAGAAGCCGAAGTCGAATCAGCCGGTGCCTACCTTGATCTGCTTAAATCACAGGGCATCGTTCTGGATCCGGCTGCCCGCCGCTCAACCATTGCTCAACAGGTATCCAAAATTGCTGTCTCCGTGGGTGGCAAGCCCGAGGTTGACGAAACCCTGCTGGATGAAGTCAACAACCTGGTGGAGCGTCCCACCGCGTTGCTGGGCAAATTTGACCCCGAATCGTTGAAACTCCCTGCCGCTGTATTGATCTCGGTCATGAAGAAACATCAGCGATATTTCCCGGTGATCAAACCCGATGGAGAACTTTTGCCGTACTTCATAGCCGTGCGCAATGGCGACGAACAGTCCATTGATGTGGTCACTGACGGCAATGAGCAGGTTATCCGCGCCCGTTTCGCCGATGCCGCGTTCTTTATCAACGAAGATATCCGCTTCAAACTGGAAGACTTTGTTCCGCAGCTTTCCACCCTGATTTTCCAGTTCAAACTCGGTTCCATGCTCGACCGCACCAACCGCATCGAAAAACTGGTTGGTGGACTGAAAAACAAACTTGCCCTTTCCGCGGCGGAAGAAAAGACTGCCCTGCGCGCCGCCCACCTGTGCAAGGCGGACCTCGCCACCCACATGGTGGTCGAAATGACCTCCCTGCAGGGAGTGATGGGCGGTTATTACGCCCGCCGCTCCGGCGAAGACGAAGCCGTGGCAAAGGCGATAGTAGAGCACTACCTGCCCAAGAGTGCCGGTGACGCTTCCCCGTCAGAGAAATCCGGTCTGGCTGTCAGCCTTGCTGACCGGTTGGATATGCTCGCGGGTCTGTTTGCCGCCGGCCTGGCTCCCACCGGAACCAAAGACCCGTATGCCCAGCGCCGTGCCGCGCTCGGCCCGCGTCTATATTTGCGGGCTGGGCTACTATGAACTCACCATCAACGGGCGGCGTGTCGGGGATCACGTGCTCGATCCGGTTGTGACGCGCTACGATCGCCGCGCGTTATAT
>CAYQTY010000469.1:0-1883 GCA_964420535.1 uncultured Leptolinea sp.
CTATTCAAGACATCACCGAAAGAAAAGTTGCGGAAGAAGCTTTGCGGGAAAGTGAAACAAGATTTGGCAACCTGCTTCAGGGGGTGGGATCTATCGCGGTTCAAAGTTTTTCGCCGGATGGAACGATCCACCAATGGAACAGGGCTTCTGAACTTCTTTATGGTTACACCAGCGTGGAAGCCCGTGGCCGCAATATTTTTGAGTTGATCATACCTCCGGAATTGCGTGAAAATGTGCAGTCGAATCTTGAGAATATGATAAAAACCGGTATCGCGAATCCGCCAGAGGAACATGTATTCCTGCGAAAAGACGGATCCCGTGTGCCTGTGATTTCAAGCCCGGCCATTGTCAATTCGCCCTTCCATGCACCGGAATTGTATTTTATCGATATAGACCTTTCCGCGAAGAAAAAGACAGAAAAGGAACTCGCGCAAACCCAAACACTCTTCAAAGCGATCGTTGACAACACTACCGATATGGTCTGGTCGGTTGACCCGGTTGATTTTGGTCTGATCACCTGGAATCCCACCTATGAGCAATACTTTCGTCAAAACCGCGGCGTCGCGGTAGAAATTGGAATGACGCCAGAGGATCTGTATCCCCCGGAATCGGGGTATGTGGAACTGTGGCATGATCTATATAACAAAGCACTTCAATCCGGAACTTATTCCATTGAATATAAAGTACTTTCCACCACTGATGTTATGCAGTTGAACCTGAATACCCTCATTGTTGACGATCAGGTGTTTGGTATTTCTGTCTTTGGCGAGATCATCACCGAACGAAAAAAGGCGGAAGAGCGGGTTGAACAAAGCGAGAAGAAATACCGTGAATTGTTCAAAACCAATAGAGATGGTATCTTGATCTTCACAAGTTCCAATGACGGCACATTTTCTTCTTTTCGGGAAGTCAACAATGCCGCTCCAGCCATGCTTGGATATGCTCCACAGGAACTGTTGAATTTGACTCCATTGGATTTGGAACCAATGGTCTCTGATGAACAACTGACGGCGAGACACCAGGAATTGGAAGAAAAAGAAATCGCCGATTATCAAACTGTCTATCGTTGCAAATCCGGTCAATTTATTGACGTGGAAGTATCCAGTCAAAAAATTCTATATGACGAAAAACCGGCCATCATGCATATCATCCACGATATTACGGACCGGCATCAACGGGAGCATGAGCTTCAGGCTATCGCTTCATTGAGTTCAGCATTACGCACTGCGCCGGGACTAAAAGAGATGCTTCCGGTAATCGTCAATGAGATCGCCAACCTGGTGAATTGTGATTGTGAGACCATTGAGATCATTGACCCTCAATCCGGCGACGCGGTTGTCGAGGCAGCGTACGGGATGTGGGATAAATTGATCGGGCAGCGCCAGAAAAACGGTACTGGAATGAATGCCGTCATTGGCGCTACCAGACAACCCTTCTTGACGTCAAATCTCGAAAAAGACCCCCGGGCTTTCTATCACGAATGGGCACGCTATGGCATCATTGGTTGCGCCGGCGTCCCCATGGTCGCCCAGGAAAAATTGATCGGATTCATCTGGATAGGACGGAAGAGCGAAATCTCGCGCAAAGAATTGCGCCTGATCTCCGCGGTGACGGATATCGCGGCTAATGCGATTTACCGTTCCACCCTTCACGAACAAACCCGGAAAACAGCCGCGGAACTGGCGGAAGCGTATGAGACAACCCTGGAAGGTTGGGCACAGGCGCTGGAATTACGTGAACGGGAAACCGCAGGGCACAGTAAGCGGGTTATTAAATACACCATGTCACTCGCCAAAGCCTTCGGATACAACGGGAATGATCTTATCAACATCCGGCGGGGAGCCAGCCTGCACGATATTGGCAAAATGGGAATCCCGGATGAT
>CAYQTY010000470.1:0-1883 GCA_964420535.1 uncultured Leptolinea sp.
GATGCCGAAGATGCCTGCCCGCATATCTGGGGATTGCCAGAAACGGGAGGCTGCCCGGATGCCGATGGAGATGGGGTTATCGACTCTGCGGATCTCTGTCCGGCAGAGCCCGGGGGCGCGGGTGGGTGCCCGGAAGGCGGAGGTGACCCTCCAGGCGGTGGCGATAGCGGCGGTGATGAAGGTGATGGTGGTGATGGTGGTGACGATGTTGAAGGTGTTGAAGGATCGGAAGGAGGCCCATTTGGCGATATGGGTAGTGATGAAGCTGTTGACCTTGTACGGGTGGAAGCTTTATCTTTCTCTGTCACCCAGGATTACGATGAAATCTATTGTTACGCCGGCGTAGTTGGTGAAGATATGGAACGTTACGGTCCCTTTGATTCATTGGACGCGCATACCTGGGATATCGCTGAATATATGGGCGGCGCGAACACCCGCACCTTAGCGGTGACGACCGGTGAACCACTACAGTTGAGAGTTGCCTGTGAAGGCAATCGGGGTATGGCAGAATCCTTTGATCTGGGGTCATTCACTAGAACGTACGATTCTACCCAGTGGGATGGCCATGTTATTGAAGAACTCTCTGGCGCGACAGTGCCTGAACGGGGGGATGCCGGCCATTCATTCCGGATGAGATTCCGCTTATGCTTCCGTTCATGTGAAGACGCGACTTTCCCTCCCCCAATTCTTCGCCAGTATGATGAAGGCGTATTATGGTGGACTGTACATTATCTGGGTTGGGATTGGACGGGAAACCGTTCTGATATTGATGGGTACAGGTTGTACGTGAACGGTCACCATCGCGAAACCATTCACAATCCGGACGCATCAAGGTTGAATATGAATGCTTACATGCCGGAATGCGGAGAAAGAAACGTTTACACCCTGTCGGCCTATAAAATGGACGGATTCGTACGGCGAGAGACTCCTCCCAGCAATGGTGTCGCGATGGAAGGAGAAACCTGCCCGAGGCGGGTAAAAGTAACCTTCATTGACCTGACGACCAGCGGCCTTGATACCCGATTTGGAGACATGGATGGAATTGGTCCGATCTCAGGACAATTCTGGGCAAATCCGGGTGTTGAACCAGTGCATCTCCAATTTGACGGTGGTTCCTGCTGGAGCTTTTTATGGGTTTGGAACTGTGAAGGGTTTGACCTGTTCAATGGTAGGTACACTATCTCGGGTATTTTCGACGACATTTTAACAGCAAGGGCAAGCTGCCTGGGAAGTGGTTGCCCAACATCAACCGCTCCGGAAGTGAATTATGCCATCATCGAACTGGATGACGGTGATACGATCACATTCGGCGGAAGTATCTGGGATGAAGAAGCTTTCGGAAGCGACCACCGGTTGTTCCGCGCCAATCGCACTATCAGCGGTGATGAGCCCTTGCCGGTAGAATACTCTCTCGAGGATAATAATTCACGCGGGAATTATGCTGTCAGAGTACGGATTGAAGAGATGCCGTAGACCGCTGGCCTATCAATAAAGGAGTTAAGTATTACGACACCTGGACCGGTATCGAACACCACCGGTCCAGGTGTTAATTATTAATAGACAACATCAAAAATACCTGTTTATTGATTTTGGCGAATTGCACGGCCTGCCCGTTGACGGACGCCAACCGGTTGGCGGTGTCATAAGTGTAGGGGTAACCATCCCCAAAAATAGTACCAGCAAGCAGTGGAAACTTCTGGCAAAATCAGACCAGGAGAAGACCATATGAAGCGGATAAAGTTCACAGAAGGCCAGATCGTGGCGATCCTCAAAGAGGAAGAATCAGGGATACCGGTTGAAGCGCGCCGGGACTTGGCGCGATATGCCATGCAGGAGTAAGGGCTGAGCGAGCGTCAGGCATGTGGGATGTTGAAATTAAGCCG
>CAYQTY010000471.1:0-1853 GCA_964420535.1 uncultured Leptolinea sp.
TCAAATCCGCCGGTAGTCACATTGCCATGAAGGTTGGGATATTTGATACACATATCCCCTTCTCCGTCGCCGCCACCGCCTCCTCCTCCGCCGCCGCCACCACCCCCACTGTTTCCAGCATATGAGTAGGTAAACCCGGAGGAAAATGACGCGCACATAGCCGGACCTGCGTAAATCTTCTCCCACTGGATGGTACCATCCTGCCGGAGAATGCCTGAGACTGATGCAGGCTCCTTATCCGGTAATCCGGTTGGAGGATTGGCGATGGGGAGTACTCGTCCATCCATTGTGGCGATCGACGCGCTCTGGCCGGATACCGCCAGTATGCCCGGAAAGCCCATGTTTTCCGGTGGTATATTGACCGGTTCGATGGATTCAACGATGAGGACGTTCTCAGATTTCATTGTTCCGGTGACACGCATCATCTGCTGGTTGTCAGCCGTTATTTGCGGCAGGTTGCCCTCAAGGGTCAGGTTGTCCATCATCATAATTGCCTGACCACCCTCCACCGAGGGGATGGATTGCGGCATTCCGATGATGTCCACTTTCTGCCCTGGGGTATAACGCACAACCCAACTCTGGCTTGTAATGGGCGGATAGTAACTGGCTACCTGGTAGCCAAACCGTCCGCCGATATTGCCGTTGATGAGGTCCCGCCAGGCATCGGCCGCGGACCGGATGGGATATCTGCCGGCTTCAGCCAGGTTCACCACCTGCCCGCGGACAGACAGGATGCTGCCATCAGCCCCAACGGTGACCACATATTCCGGGTTGGTTGGCTCTGTAAACAGTAGCGTGTATTTTCCATCCAATTTGTGGCTGATATACACTTCGTTCGTATTCAACCTTCCGGGTTCAACGAAATAATCAAAATCAAGTAGTCCCCGGTCTTTAAGGAACTTCACAGCGGCGTCAGCCTGCTGCTGGAAGGGCGGAGGAGCCGAGTGAACGTCTCCATCGCGCGTAACATCCGGCCGATAGTTGAACGACATATTCAGCCCGTAAACGTCCAACTGAGACAGTCCGTCGATGACCATGTAGGAGATGAAATCCGGTTGACCGGAGCCGCGCGAGTAGATTTGGCCTTTCAGGCCAAATTTGTTGGCCAGTTCGCGGATGTTCTCTATGGTTACGTCAGGGCCATTGACGGTCCGGTACACGTTCGCGGATGTTGGTTCACTTGGAAGGTTCGCCTGCAATGTCCATTGGGCGCCGGGGAATTGCTCGCTTAAATTCGCGCTGGCCTGCACGCTGGAAGGACCGAGCAGCGGTAGAAATGGAAGTTCGGTCGGGGCAACCGTAGGTACCAGCGCCACCTGTGAGGTGACGGCGGAGGGTGTAACATTGGAGACAGCCACAGGGGCAACCGGCTGACGTAAAAATGGCAATCCAAAGAGCAGGACTAAGATCACAGCCGCTCCTCCGGCAAAAGCAAGCCAGAAGTTCCGCTGTTCAAAAATCGATGTTTTTCTGGATGGATGCCGCTCGCGCAGCTGGTTTGAAAGCTCTTCCACGAATCGGGGATCGGGTGGATTTGATCTTGTCTGCCGCATCAATTCCTCCACGAATTTCTGATCATCCTTTGGCAGATCAATCGGCAACCCGGACAGGAAACGGTCAAGTTCACCGGAGGGGTCATGATTCTCTGGAGTGTTCATTTCTCCTCCATTTCATACCCGGGAACCAGATTCTTGCGAAGGTCTTGCAAGGCCCGGTAAACCAGATTGCGCACGGCGCCTTCGCTGCGTGAAAGCAGGCGGGCGATCTCAGCTGAACTCAACTGACCGTACACGCGCAAACTCAGGGCTTCCACCCGTTCCGGGTCCATAGTTCGTAAAGTACGGTTGATCTCA
>CAYQTY010000472.1:0-1850 GCA_964420535.1 uncultured Leptolinea sp.
AACCGGCCCAGGCCAGTTGCGCGCCCCAAAAAACGCCAGCGGTTCGATCTTCCACCCCGATAAACGGAAAATATCCGCGTACCGGCATTGACCCAACCTGTCCAAAACGTTCCGAACGGATTCCATGCCCGGACCACGACCGTTCCAGATTTAGATCTTCAATTGACTGGCAATTATGACGGCCTTCGGCGCTCCACGAACTGCGGAACCGGTGAAGGAACAGGCGGCTGGGGGCATCATCAGCGGAGAACGGCGTCAATCCGGAGATGGAAAAACTGGATAGTAATTCCAGGTTGAGAGATTCTCCACTTTCATTCTTAAACGTTGAGAAAATCGATAAAGCCTGGTCACCTTGTCTGTAAGTGACATGGTGTTCACAGGCATATCCTTTTTTTGACCATAGCGTAGTGACAATGTCAGTTCTTCCATCATCGGTCAAAACCTCCTGGCCGGAATACGCCAGATTATGGGTAGACAGGCTGTTACGCATAGTCACGCCCTGACTAAACCCGTATACCGGGTCTCCGGAGAGTTTGACCTGAACCAATTGCTCGGGTTTCCACGCGCGGATAGCGGGCATAAAATCCGGCAGAAGACGGGTTTCATGGTTTTCCAACCATTCACAGCGCTCCGGGCGGTTGTTTTTTAAGGATAAAGGTAGTATCTGAAAGCCGACATTTTGAGTTTCTTTGTCGAGCACATATTCAATCAGCATATCGCCAAAATTAAAATGTGAAAGAATACTGGTAAGGCTGGATGACATTTCTTAATTCCTCAGATTTTTCCCGTTTGCTTTCGACTTCCCGGGAATGGATTTTCATTTTTTATTTTTTCCGCATTTCCCAACAGCATCACCGAAAAGACCTGGCAATCTGGTTCCCGGTGAACAGGCGTATCCCCGGGGCGTAAGAGCCGATTTAGATTTTTGAACGGGCTTTACCGGTGCTTCCGCGAACTGTCAAATGAAACGGGAATAATATTTGCTGATCACTATCTGAATTTCCCTCCAGATGTTCGATAAGCAGCATGGCCGCTTTATAACTGGCCGCTTCAGCCTGGCAGTCAATAGTTGTTAATGGCGGGGTAGTCAATTCTGCCATTTGCTCGATTGCGGAGGCCACAACGGATATATCTTCAGGAATACGTAAACCCCGGTCTTGAATGGCTTTGATGATCCCGTTGATGGCTGTATCCTGACTGGTCAGGATAGCCGTCACATTGGGATGGTCAGTCAACATCGAAGCCACCCGTGATTCGACGCTTTCTTTTATCACCTGAACCTTTTCACATATCACCGGCAAACCATAGTGATTGCAGGCGTCAATGTAACCTTTTGTTGACCAATGTGTGTGGCCGTACGCATTGTGTGAGTCACTGCCGGAGAATATATACGGTTCAGCGGAAATAAATCCGATCTCACGGTGCCCTAAATTAACCAGATGGTCAACGGCTTTGCGTATGCCGCCTTCCACGTCAAAGTCAATAAAGCCCAAACCGGAGTTGTCTTCGCAATGGCCAAACATCACGAACGGGAAATTCGCCTTGCGTAAAAGGTCCACCCTCCAGTCATGCAGCAAAATTTCCATCAGGATCATGCCATCGGTTTGGCCGCTGCGGAAAAATGAGAGCAGACTGTTCTCATCCAGCGGGCTGACCACAATATTCAGGGAATAATTAAGCTTTTCGCACGCTGCCGCGGCTCCGATGACGAAAGAATTCATGGTGTGAATCCTCGTTGGATTCTGCGGATAGTGGAGGGTGATAAAGCGACTTTTCCCTGATGCCAGTTGCTGCCAGGATGCCTGCGGTGTGAATTGCATATCACGGATCACCGTCAAAACGCGTTCCCT
>CAYQTY010000473.1:0-1831 GCA_964420535.1 uncultured Leptolinea sp.
GGCTATGCAAAGATGGATAAAGTGCTTCAGGAAGACCGCCCTGACCGGAAACTTTATTCGATAACAGATAGTGGGCGGCAAAAATTTTTTAACTGGCTTTCTCAACCCCCCAACGTGGAAGAGCCGCGTAGCGCGGCCCTGATCCAAGTGTTTTTTGCCGGCAATCTGGATGACAACGAGATACTGGCAAAATTCGAGGAATTTGCCGCCATTATGCGTGCTTTGCTTGCCCGCTACGAGAAAGTGCCGGAGATGATTGCCCCTTACCAACAGGAGTTAAACTCACCCCGGGAAAATTTCTTCTGGATGCTGACCCTGGATAACGGTTTGCGCACCATGCAAGCCAACCTGGAATGGGCTGAGCATGTCATTGAGCAGATTAAACACGGTCAGGTTCCCCAAAAAACGAAAGGATAAATGTACTTCCTGGTCGTCCCCTGCCTCTTGGAAAGTGAGTATTTAAATGAAAAAGAAACTTCTGCGTTGGACTGTCATTCTGGCTGGATTGCTCCTCCTCCTTTTTGTTGGAGCCTGGTTCTATGAAGGTTACGCCAGCCCCCGGGCGCTTATAGTCTATCCCGCACCCGGCCAATTTGTTTCCATCAATGGTGCCAGAATGCATTACATCTGCCAGGGTAAGGGTGAGCCCACACTGGTCCTTGAAGCCGGGTTTGACGGTGGTGCCCTGGATTGGATGCCCATTCTGCCCGCTCTTGCCGAACATCACCATGTCTGTGCCTTCGACCGTCTCGGGCAGGATTGGAGCGACCCGGCAACCCATCCACGCACCTTTGCCACGGCCGCGGATGAACTTCACACGGCACTCGAAACCCTTGGCATCCACAAGCCGGTCATCATCGGCCATTCTCTTGGCGGAGCCCTGGCCCAGGTCTATGCATCCAAATACGATGTTACCGCATTGATCCTTGTGGAGGGGCTGACAAGTAGCGTGGTAGACCAGGTTGCCCAAAGGTTAGGAAGTTATCAAAGTCTGGATTCTTTGGCGGCTATGGGCTTATTGCGCCCCCTGGGTTTGCTCGGTGCAGATTTCGCCTATCCGGCGGAGCTGCGACAGGAAATGACCACACTGCGTTCACGCTCTTCGGCGCTGTTAAATTTAGTCGACGAAGGTGCTGTGGCTGCCATGAGTGCGCCTGCCGAACTGCGCGCTGCCGAAGGTCATTTTCATGCGCCGCTCCTGGTCATCTCAACCGAACAAAGTGATGTGCCGGGTCTGCCCGATGGCGCTTTCACGGCTGGAGAAAAGGCGCTCGCAGACAATATTCCCGCCAGTCGTTTTATCGTTATTCCTGGCGCCAGGCACCATTATATTATGGCAGACCATCCTCAGGCAGTCATCTCAGCCATTGAGGAATGGCTGGCAGCAGGTAAATATGTTCGCTAGCCTGCCCCTGAAATTTTAGGGTGAGCGCAACCTTTTGATAGGAGATCCTTATTCACCGCGCAGTTGACAGACCTGGGCAAAGAGCAGCCGCGCATTGGTATGCCCGCCTGCACACGGAACGGGTGTGGGGATGGGCACCCGCAAGATCCGCGAAGATGGTGATGAGCGGGGAATGCTCATTTATGGGTATAAGTTCAAGCCGGCTGTCAGAGCATAAGAATAAGAATTAATAATTATCGTCCTCCAGTGCAGGCGCCGGAGGACGACTTTTTTAGAATCAATAGTCAGTTATTGCGATATGGTTTTTTGGATGGATTGCTATTCGCCGGCTTTCTTTTCGATTTTCACCCATGCGTCACGCAGGCTGACCGTCAGGTTGAATACCGGTTTTTCTCCGGAATCGGGGTCGGTGCAAAAGTAACCCAT
>CAYQTY010000474.1:0-1831 GCA_964420535.1 uncultured Leptolinea sp.
AACCTAACGAAGCCGGACCTGAAGAATAAAAGTAATAAAAACCCCTTTCATTTTGAAAGGGGTTTTTTGTTATCGATCAATCAAGAACTACACCAAAATACGGTTATCAAACGATGTAAGAGCCTTCATATAATTCGCCCGTTCAAACAAAGAGGGTTCATTGAGCGTTTTCTGGCTCAGGCTGCCCTGCATCTGTTTTAAGGATTTATACTGGTTCTTTTCCATCCAATCCAACAACTGGCTATTGATTTCAGTTACCCGCCGTGTTCCTTTATCGAGTAATTCGCTCGCCAGCATCGTTGTGCTGGCACCGGCCATAATTCCCTTAACAACATCTTCAACGGTGTGCACACCGCCAGTAATGGCCAGATCTGCTTTCAATCTTCCGTAAAGCAAAGCCGTCCAGCGCAAAGGCAATAAAAGATCACCACTCGTGCTGAGTTGAAGACTGGGAACAACATCCAGCGTATCAAGCGCGAAATCAGGCTGATAAAACCGGTTGAACATTACCAGCCCATTGGCACCTGCCTGAACGAGACGGTTGGCAAAATTGGGCAGTGAAGAAAAAAATGGTGACAGTTTTACTGAGAGGGGTATCTTCACCTGTTTTCGAATCGATTTGACCAGGTTGATGTAATCACGTTCGAGATCCTGCCCTGTAAGTTCAGGATCGGTGGGAATAAAGTACATATTCAATTCCAGCGCGTCCGCACCAGCCTGCTCCATTTTTTTCGCGTAATCCACCCAACCACCTTCGGTTACACCGTTAAGGCTGGCGATCACCGGTATGGAGACAGCTTCTTTGATATTCCGGACCAGCGTAAGATATTCTTCGGGGCCGATATTGTAGTGGCCGAGATCCGGAAAATAGCTTTCCGCTTCCGGGTTCGAATGCGCACCCTGCTCCAGAAAATGATCAAGAGCTCGGCTTTCGTGGGTGATCTGTTCTTCAAAAAGTGAATACATTACAACAGCGGCTATGCCGGCGTCTTCCATCTTTTTTACAGTATCCACTTTTTTTGAGAGTGGCGACGATGACGCAACAAGCGGGTTGTTGAGTTTTAATCCAAGATAAGTAGTGGTCAGATCAATCATATTCATTCTCCCTGTTAGATGTATTAACTATAGCAGGGTTAAATGAACCCGGCGAGGATTATCCTCGCCGGGTGTATAACGTTTTTTCAAAACTCGTTAGTCTGAGTTTTTGGCTTTGTATTCAATAGCCGCCATAGATTTGTACAGGTCCCAGCGTTTCGCGGCATCGTTGGTGACTTGTTTCATCAACAACTCTGCACGGGCTTCGTCCGCCTGCAGGAGCATGCGGTAGCGGGTTTCCTTGTACGCGTATTCTGAAACCTCGATCGTAGGATCTTTGGAGTCGATCAACAGCGGATTCTTGCCCTCATCTACCAGAGCCGGGTTGTAGCGGTACAGAGGCCACATTCCAGAGGAGACAGCAGCTTTCTGCTGATCAAGGCCGCGGCGCATGTCGATACCGTGGTTGATACAGTGGCTGTAGGCGATGATCAATGAAGGACCATCGTAGGCATCAGCTTCCATGAAAGCTTTCAAGGTTTGCGCGTCGTTGGCGCCAAAGGCAACCCGGGCCACGTAGACATACCCATAGGCCATGGCGATCATACCCAGATCCTTCTTGGGCAGTCCCTTTCCGCGAGCGGCGAATTTCGCCACGGCAGCACGCGGGGTTGATTTGGATGCCTGACCGCCGGTATTGGAATACACTTCGGTATCCATCACCAGGACGTTCACATTGCGGCCGGAGGCCAGAACATGATCCAGCCCGCCGTATCCGATATCGTAAGCCCAACCA
>CAYQTY010000475.1:0-1809 GCA_964420535.1 uncultured Leptolinea sp.
TGGGTGCGTGTGAGTTGCAATCGTGAAAGGCGGAACTCTCCTGTTTCATCATGTATGCTCACGTAACTGACACCATGCTTATACCCATAGAAACGGTTAAACCCATAAAGAAATATGGCGTAAAACATATAGGCCATTGCGATATGAGGGTAAATCGAATAGAACGTGAAACCACCGAGAGAATAAATCCCCAAGGCGGTGATCGCATTGGGCAGCGTGAAAATTATGATTTTCAATAACGCCCACAAGCGGTTGCGCGCAAGCACATAGGCAATGAACAATACGTGAAACCCGGTGTAGAATATCGGAATGGAAAGGGAACCGACCGCCAGCTTGACAGGAGAAGTTGACAACAAGATAACCCATGCACGCTGTAACAGCATTCCCGCGTACCATTCAGGATGGTGACTGATGACACCCAAAAATTCCCATTTTACGGTATCATCGTATTCTGGTAGCAACCATACTGGTTTGCGATAGATCGAGCCGTCGCCGGATAGGCGATCATAAACCAGCGCCGTCTTATCCATTTTCGGCAGGATTTTCGCCTCGACAGATTCGTCATCCCAACGAAAACCCTTCTTCTCGCCAAAATCGCCCAGGCCAGTGTACAGTGGATGCCAGATGTGGTGATATTCCTCCCCCATTGACAACGGATAACCTCCCACCTCCTCAACCACATCATACGCCTGACTGAATTTGAAATGAAAATACTTATTCCATCCCTTGCCGGTGATCCAGAACGTACCAGCCAACAATATAACCAGCGCCAGGCGGAATCGAAACCGGAACTGACTCGCCAGCGCCAGAACAACCAGCGCCGACAGAATTGAAATGACGGCTTCTGTCCGCACCTGCCGAAGTGTGCCGAGCAGAACCCCGCTGCCAAACGCAAGCCCCAGTACATAGTGTTTAGAAACCCGGTGATTCATCAGAAGCGGTAGAAACAGACTGAGTAATATAAGCGTGACCGTAATCGGGAGCGAAAACACCTGGTCACGCCCATACAACTCGTAAACCTGTGTGGGATGCGAACCGACGAATATTACTATAAGTGCCCCTAAATAGAAGCAATCGTTCATCCAAAAGCTTGCCAGAAGCATAAGCAGGCTGAGGATAAACAAAGGAATCAAAGTGAACTTCACACTGACATTAAAAGGATCGCCGGTCAGCCACACTTGAGGAAGCAGGAGCAACACCCTTCCTAAATCGCCGGTCCTGATACGGTAATTATTATCCATACGAAGAGACTCGGGTATCTCCTCCAACAATCGCGCGGCACCCTCTTCGCTGCGATAGCCCATGGGAAGCTTGCCGAATAAAAGGTCCGTGGTGGTTAAGGGAAAGATATTTTCATAGTAATAGAAAAAAATATAACTCTTCAACTCCGGTGATGTACCACTCGCGCCGGTGATCTTGAAGGTCGAATCCAAGTCATTTCGGTTTACAAAAAATAATCCCTGCCATACGATTGTCAAAATACATACCAGAATGAGCACCCAAAACGGAGGACGACACAGACATTTGGGTTGGCGGAAATAATGAGGATGGAGCATAGTTTCACCTTGGATAACTAATGAAAATATTTAAATCAAATATATTATTTTATAATAGAAGTCATCTTCGTACAATTGGCCTGTGTGAGTTTCACGCATTGCCTCAAAATAAAAGTAACTTTAGGAGAAACGTTGCCTCACAATAGATGTTACCTTGGGCAGAGAATAGAGAGCTGCCGAGGGAGCTATGATGAGTCAACAAAGCAAACGAGAATTAGTAGAAACCATCCGACCCCGCTATCAAAAAGGGAAC
>CAYQTY010000476.1:0-1800 GCA_964420535.1 uncultured Leptolinea sp.
AAAACACCTTTCGCGGCCAGATCTGATTTTATCTGCCGGGCGGGCAGGCCGCTGACTTTACACAGGATAAAATTGGATTGCGACGGATACGGCTGCAAAAATGGAATATCCGAAAGACGCTTGAATAAGACATCCCGTTCCGCCTGTAATTTTGCCACATTTCCTGCCAGATATTCCCGGTCTTTGAGTGAAGCGATCGCGGCTGTGGACGCGGCCAGGTTGACGTTGTAAGGCTGCTTGGCTTTCCACAGGGAGTCCATCAACCACGAAGGAAACGCGCCAAAACCCACCCTCAGACCGGCCAACCCGGCCCATTTGCTGAACGTTCGGAGGATGATCAGGTTTTCGCGTTGCGGAACCTGCCGGATCAAAGTGCGGCCCCGACCCAGATCCAGGTTCTCCTGTGTAAATTCGATATAGGCTTCATCCAGCACGATCAGGGAAGGCAGCCCGAGCAGGAAGTCAATTTCTTCCGGGGTCATCAATCGGCCGTCCGGATTATTGGGGGAGCAGGCAAAAATGATCTTTGGTTTCTTTTCGTCAACAGCCTTGCGAATGGCATCCAGATCCAGCGAGAAATCGGGCCGCCGGGGAACGGTAACGCATTCCCCGTAATTGAGCAGGGAATCAAAACTGTACATCCCGAACGTGGGCGGGCAGATTAAGGTCGAATCTCCCGGTTCGAGAACCACCCGGGCGAGGAGGTCAATCAGTTCATCGGCGCCGGAACCGGCCAGCAGATTCTCAACCGGAACACCGTGTGCTTCGGAGAGCGTGTCTCGCAGCAGGCGGCTTTCCGGATCGGGGTAGATATGGACCATGTCCATTCTGGCAAGAGCCTCGCGTACCAATGGTGACGGACCATACGGGTTCTCATTGGCATCCATCTTCACGATCTTTTCAACCGGCATCCCCAACCGGGAAGCCAGAATATCCACCGGTTCGATGGGTGTGTAGGCAGGCATTTCAGTGATGCGTTTACCGGCTTTCATCGGTCCTATCCTTTCAATGCCTGAAGAAGGGCCGTGTAGCGGGGCGGTTCTTCGTCAAAAATGTATTTTACCGGGGTGACAACCACGCCGCTGCCTCCAATGGAACGCAATTCAGTGATCGCCTGGTACAGGTTGGTTTTCTTCACGATGATATTCACCGCGTACCAGTTTTCTTCCGGATTGTGGACGATTACGCGTGAGATGGTGGGACCCTGCAAGCCCGGGATGTGGCAGGATTTGAAGATCGAATCGGCGATGGCTTCGGGGGATTCACCGCGTATATTGGCAAAGAGGGAAAGCGTTTCGTCCGCTCGCAGGTGGGCTTCAAAGAATTCCAGAATGACACGGGCAGTTTGCAGCGCTTCGGGACGGTTGAGCAACGAATCGCGGTTGGCGATCAGCACGGCTTGAGAGTTCAGCAGACAGCCATCCTGCAGGGCGACAAGGCGGTTATCGCGTAACGTCTGGCCGGAGGAGACGATATCGCAGATCATGTCGGCGTATCCGATGGAGGGGGCTGTTTCGAGGGTGCCTTCTGCCGGGATCAGCGTGTAGGCGATGCCTTTACCTGCCAGGAATTTTCCGGTCAACTCAGGGTATTTTGTGGCCACCCGTAATTTGCGGTTCAGTGAGCGGGCTTTGACGGCCAGTGTGTCCACTGATGTGACATCATTCCATGCTTCGGGAACCGCCAGATTGAACTACAGCATCTCATCCAACTGAAACCATTGTGGGCAAATGCCGCTCATATCGATCAAGTTGAACTCGACAAGGCAATCTTAGAAAACATTATGCCCAAGCGGGTTGA
>CAYQTY010000477.1:0-1789 GCA_964420535.1 uncultured Leptolinea sp.
CGTTTGACACAACCGCACCTGGTACCAATCAAACCCTGGTCTGGTCCAATGGTAAATGGGTGCCGGCTAATTTTTCGGAGATGAATGCTGTAAAGATCAGGGGTGTTCCCGTTGTTCTCACAAACCCCCAGGTTAATCAAGTTCTTACCTTCTTTGGGGGACAGTTTGTTAACATGGACCAGCAAGGAAGCGGCAGCAACAGTGGTACCGGACACATTATTCAACTCAATCGCATTTCTCTTGAAAGTAAAACAAACCTGAATTTCATTGGCGATCTTGTAGTGGAAAACAACGACTTATATGACTCTACGGATGTCTATATCAACGGGTCTGCCGTCACGACTATATTGTCCGCCCAAATGTATAGATAAGAGGAATCCATGCCAGCTAATACTGTACCTGTTTTTACGAAAACCCCCAAGATTGGGATGTGCTCTGTGAACTCGGCCAACACTGCCTGTGATGGTTCGGGAACGCTCACTACGCTTTTTACCGCAGGGGATAATGGAAGCCGGATTGAACGGATCCGGTATTCAAACGCGCAGGTCGCTCCCGCAGCAAGTAGCGCCATGGTTATCCGTGTTTTCATAACGGACACGTCTGGCGCGAATCCAACTCTGCTTACTGAAATTCCGTTGGTTACAGCGACAAGGTCCGCTACCACTGTCGGCGCCGGAGGTGCGTATACATTTCCTAATGGATTGGTTGTCCCTGCAGGAACGATTATCAAAGTCACCCAATCTGTTTATGCTGGTGTCCAGGATCTAATGCACTACGTGGCAGAGGGTGGTGATTACTAATGAACTTTGGAACTCTTGGTTTTTCTGGCAGGGGATCTGGATATGAAATAATCGGCGCCGACACAATCACCCGGATTGGCAATCGTGTTCTATACACCTTTTTAAGAACCGGCAATGCTTCACTCATGGAAAAGGCAGGTAAAGGCGGTTTGCTGATAGTGGAGTCTAAACTCGTTTGTGATGTATTGCTGGTGGGTGGTGGTGGTGGCGGAATGGTTGGTGGCGGTGGAGGAGGAGGGGTTCTTTTTTATCAAGACTACCAATTCGAAGCTGGTGAGTACCCAATTTTTGTTGGCGAAGGCGGCGGATGCGGTTTTGCAAATGGTCAGGGCAATATACTATGGATTAACTCATCTGGCGGCCTCTCAATGATTGGCAAAGATTTAATAGCTTATGGCGGAGGTCGTGGCGGAACTTTTTTAAGTGGCACACCAACCACCGGTTCTACAAACATCACTTGGAGTACCCTTGATGGTGTCAATGGTGGTTGCGGGGGAGGCGCAGGTGCTAACGGTGGAATTGTAAATGCAGGATCGGGAGTTGCGGGCCAAGGATTTGATGGTGGTTACAGCACACACAAAGGTGATCCGTGGCCAGGCAGTTCAGGCGGTGGTGCCGGGGCTGTTGGTGGAAATACGAGAACACAATCAGGCACAACTACAATCCATGACCCTGGGGGTGATGGAAAAGTTTGTAACATTACTGGTACAAATGTTACATACGGCGGCGGTGGTGGGGGCAACGACTGGATTAGAAATCTTGGCGGCAATGGTGGGGCTGGTGGCGGTGGGGCTGCCGGAAAGGCAGGTAATGGTCAACATGGAACAAACGGACTTGGTGGCGGTGGCGGTGGTGCTCAACAGGGTAAGTATTCTGGTAGTGGCGGATCAGGCATTGTCATAATCAGCGTTCCAAACTAGAAATTGTATTCTTTGAACTTTTGTACTACACTCTACAGCATCCCTTGATCAAGAAATGTTAATGGAATA
>CAYQTY010000478.1:0-1761 GCA_964420535.1 uncultured Leptolinea sp.
GCGGCAGCGGACTGGACGGATTGACGGGTATGCCGTACCGGCAGACCTTTCCGCAATGGAACGGTGCTATTCCGGTCGTCCGCCCATTGCTGGATACCTGGCGGGAAGAAACGGAAGCCATCTGCCGGGAAGCCGGTCTGGAACCTGTGCAGGACGCCAGTAACCAGTCAACGCGATATTTCCGAAACCGCATCCGGTTGGAACTGGTTCCATACCTACAGGGATACAATCCGCAGGCAAAACAGCATCTGTGGCAGACAGCCCGCATACTGGCAGAAGAACAGTCGCTGCTGCAGCATGTGAAAGACCAGGCGTGGATGGATTGTTTTGACAGCCGGTCAGATAATTGGTTATCCCTCCGGCTGCCTGTACTTACCGGATTGACAGAAGGCTTGCGGAAGACTGTGCTGCGCCGCGGCCTGCTGGAATTGCAGCCCGGCCAGCGTGATATTGATTACGAAATCACTGGCCGGCTGTCGGAATTCGCTTCGGTGAATACCCGTTCGGGCGAGATGCACCTCTTCAACGACCTGTGGGTGAACCGTTCCGGTGAGTTTCTTGCCATCTGGATCGGACGTCCGGGACTGCGCGGTTTCTCCCCTCAACTGGAACCCGGTTCGCAATACCTCATTGAGCAAGCCGGCACTCTGGTAACTCCGGAGTGGAATTTGGAAATAGTGGAAGTTCCGGTGGATGCATCAGAGCTGGTAGGAGAGAGCGGCAGCGGGGAAAACCGGGCGGGGTTGGATGCCGAAAAAGCGGGTTTTCCCCTCGTAATCCGGGGATTAAACCCCGGAGAGCGCATTGCCCCATTGGGTATGGGCGGAAAAACGCAGAAACTCTCTGATTATTTTATTAACCGCAAAATTCCACGCCAGGCGCGCCAAAACTGGCCACTGGTAGTCAGCGGTGAGCAGGTTGTGTGGGTGCCGGGTCTGGGTATCAGCGAGGCGGCAGCCGTTACGCCGGAGACACGGCAGGTTCTGCGGCTTTCTCTTCGTCTGAAGAGTCGCCGGCCAGACGGCCAAGCTTAAACGCAATTTCGCGCCATTGGATCTTGGATATTCCCAGTTTCTGCCTGACTTTATCTTTGTCCATACCAGACTGCCAGTCATTCAACGCGCAGGTCCAGCGGCACATATCGAACGAAATATGTTTCTCAATGCCGGCCGCTTTGCCGATATCTTCCAATAGATACTCCAGCCGCCGGGGTGACCAGGGGAATATCTCATCGGCCGGTTTATATTGCGCCAGGTATTCTTTGTAGATCTGCACCCAGTCGGATGTGATCGCGATTTTGCGTTCTTTATACCGGCTTCCGGGATTGGAATAGCGTACAAAGATCTGAGGGCCATCGGCCGCTTCCAGGTCAACATGATTGATCTTTAATCCCAGGCACTCGCCTTTTTTTATGCCGGTTGTCAGCAGCAGGGAGAGGAGGGCGGCAGGGCGGGCGTCGGGTTTGCCGGAGGTCTGCCAGTGGGAAGCCGCGTCCATGGCCATGGCCGTCTCTTCGGGGGTCAACACATCCGGAAAGCGGCTGACCGCGCTCTGCTGGAGCACGCGTTCCGCCGGATCAGCAATAACAATTCCGCCGCGGTTCAGCCAGCGGAAGTATGATTTGATCGATGTGATACGCCGTGACAGGCTCTTGGGGCTGCACGGTACACCGCGGTCATGCTGAAGCCAGTGCAGGAAATCGTTGATCTCCTTTGTGGTGACGTCTCCCACCTTGCGGCCAACAGGCAGATGATTGATAAA
>CAYQTY010000479.1:0-1750 GCA_964420535.1 uncultured Leptolinea sp.
GGGTACCGAAAGGCTGGGTTGGTTTTAAATATTCAGAAGGGATGGAATTCCTCCCGGTTGTTAATGTGAGTAAAAAAGATGCCGAAGCGTATTGTGCCTGGTTGAGTGAAATATCAGGCAAGACGTACCGGCTTCCGACTGAAGGGGAGTGGGAACGGGCCGCCTCTGGTACCGATGGACGTATCTATCCCTGGGGTGATGAGTTTGACCCCTGGCGGTGTAACACAAAAGACAGCGGCAAAGGCGCGCCGACACCCGTTGGCTCTTACTCTCCTGCCGGAGACAGCCCTGTTGGTGCTGTCGACATGGCGGGCAATGTGTATGAATGGACCAGCGATGTGCTGCTGCCTTACCCATATGGCGAAGTACCTCCAACACCTCCGAAAGAAATACGCTATGTGGTGAGAGGTGGCGCCTGGTATTACAGCCACCGTTTGGCGCGCTGCCAGAGCCGTGAAGGTCAACATGCTGAACATATTTCCGCGGCTGTAGGTTTCCGGATCGCGCGGTCAATGGAATAACAACCGGCGAATATAAAACTAAAACTGGAGAGGATGGAACTCTCCAGTTTTCTCTATCAGGGTTGTGTGGGCACTGTGATAAACAGACAGGAGTAGAAATGTCCCGGTCACATAAGTCAGAGAAAAGCGGGAAGCAACCGGTAATTGGTGACAATTCGGGATTGTTTTTTAATAGTGGATTCTGCCATGGAAAACAAACCCGGCATGGATTTATGCTCTACAATCCCAATGATTTTATAGGTCAAACACTGGAAGTGTATGGAGAATGGTCGTACGCTGAAATTGAATTTCTCGGTCAGGTAATCAAACCCGGTTTTGTTATTCTGGATGTGGGAGCTTATATTGGAACCCATTCCCTTTCTTTCGCGCAACTAGTTAAGCCAGACGGCTTTGTTTATTGCTTTGAACCACAGCGAATCGCGTTCGAATTTCTCAGTGCCAACATAGTGCTTAATAATATGACGAATATCTTCCCCATGCATGCGGCGGTGAGTGATACCCCCGGTGAAATCATGGTGCCGGTGATTAACCCGGCCAGTCCTGCCAATACAGCGGCTTTTAAAATATCAGGTCACCAGATGGGCGATGCTGTCCGCCAGGTGACCATTGACTCGCTTGGTCTGGGGCGCTGCAATATGATCAAAATTGACGTAGAAGGCATGGAAGACAATGTGATCGCCGGCGCACAGGAGACAATCCGTAAATTCCGGCCGGTACTCTTCCTTGAAAACAATGGTTTTGGAGATTCAACACGATTGATAGACCGGATTTTAGGCCTTAATTACAAAGCCTGGTGGTTTTTCTCACCACCGATTGAACCCAATACCCCGTTTAACCCGGAAATTAATGATAAGAACATGTTTTGTCTGCCGGCGGAATGGAACACCAATGTGAACGGATTGGAGCCGGTGCTTGACGCGAATGATACCGGCAAGGTGGCGTTCCAGCGGTTCCTCGCATCAGTGGCCGGTAAGGGCTGACGTAAAAGATTTATCGGGTCAGGCGATAACCGGTTATTTCTTTGCGGCCAGGTCTTCTTTGAATCGGGCTTCCCATTGACTTGCGACCACAGACCAATCGTAATACTGTGCAATATTCCTGTTCTGCCGGGCCAGCCGTATGTATTCCTCATCGTCTGATAATACCCGGATCAACGCCCTTGACCATACTGGCAGCCAGTTGCCACCCGGTGCGATCAGCGGGTTTTTCCAGGCGGTTTCTATCAACGC
>CAYQTY010000480.1:0-1728 GCA_964420535.1 uncultured Leptolinea sp.
GAAAGGTGTGACTGCATTTCCGTGCACACCGGCTAACTGAGCTTCTTTCTCGGCACGGGTGATCCATGCTTCCACAATTTGCGCCGGTATGGCGTCGACCGCGGGCGGCGGGTTGACCACCAACACGGCTGATTTCAGCCCGGATTGCCAGTGGGCGCGGGCAACTTCGGCGGCTTCTTCGGGGGTGTCAACGCGGCATTCCAGACGCAACCCACTGGTTGTGGAAAAGAAAGCCGGGAATTCGTCTGTGCCAAAACCAATCACCGGGACGCCCTGGGTTTCAAGGACTTCCAGCGTGGCTGGCAGATCTAGTATGGATTTCGCCCCCGCGCAGACAACTACAACCGGGTTACGGCCCAGTTCAATCAGGTCTGAGGAAATGTCAAAATTGGAACCGCGGTGAACTCCTCCAATGCCGCCAGTGGCAAAAACACGAATTCCGGAATTTCGGGAGGCGATCAATGTTGCGGCAACGGTGGTACCGCCATTCCATTTTCGGGCGGCTGCCGGGCCAATATCACGAGCGCTGATCTTATGGGTTCCACGTTCGGTGGACAAACGCTCAAGTTCCGCCGATTCCAGTCCGACGTGAACACGTCCACCCAGCACGGCGATGGTTGCCGGCAGGGCGTGCCCTTCGCTTACTACCTTTTCCATGTCGCGAGCCAATTCAAGGTTTGCAGGGACGGGCAATCCATGGGTGATTACAGTCGATTCAAGAGCAACAACCGGCTTTTGGTTTTTCAGCGCGGCTGCAACTTCAGGATGGAATACATATGTATTATTTAGAGAATCCATGGTTTTCTTTCCAAAATTGTTAACAGAGGTCTAATAGAACAGCATATTTATTCTATCACGCCGAAAGATGGAAAAGCGGGTAAGGTATAATCGAGTACCGACAGGATAAATAAAGGTATCTCATTTCATAACAGGGTTCATAAATGGCTGAAAAATTCTATAAAGTTGATTTTCATTGTCATAGTGACGCGTCTCCCGATAGCCTCGTAAAACCAAAAGAATTGATAGCTGCCACCCGCGCCAAAGGAATTGACAGGCTGGTGGTCACAGACCACAATACCATCCGGGGCGCTCTCCGATGCAAGGAGCTTGATCCGGAATTAATCATAGTGGGGGAGGAGATTCAAACCAGCCGGAGTGAATTGCTTGCTTCGTTTGTTACAAAAGAAATTCCCCGCGACCTTGAGCCTAAAGAAGCCATCCAGCGTTTGCGCGACCAGGGCGCGTTTATCAGCGTTTCCCATCCATTTGACCCGCATCGCGGCTGGCAAATCAATGATCTACTGGAGATAATCGATCTGGTGGACGCCATAGAGGTTTTCAACGCGCGCTGCAACCGGGCGGAATGGAATTTGCAGGCTTTCGAGTTTGCCGGTAAGCAAGGGATACCCGGCACTGCCGGATCGGATTCCCACACGATGATCGAAATTGGCAAAGCCGGCATTCGGGTTCCCGCGTTTGAAACGGCCGATGAGTTGAGGTCCGTTCTGGCGCAGGGCAGGATAGAGGCGGAGTTGTCGTCACCGCTGGTGCACCTGGGTTCACGCTATGCCAAAATGATGAAGAGTTTCTTCCCTGTGACCGAAGGGTAGACGGATAGTCATTTTTTCCGTTCTCTTGACGGAGGGTATGATTGGGGTAGAATAGTGCAATCGCATGGGGCGATGGCGGAATCGGCAGACGCAACGGACTTAAAATCCGTCGATGGTG
>CAYQTY010000481.1:0-1728 GCA_964420535.1 uncultured Leptolinea sp.
GGATAACAAGTTCGGTTTCGACATCATCAAATTCGATGATGAGGTCCTGGCCAAGTATCCAGAGAGTAACCAGGATGGCTTTTCTTCCCGGGATGTGATCGTCAAACATCATGGTGAAGAAGCGGCTCAGTTCATCGAGCAGCTAATCGACCTGGATCCCTTGACGCCTCTGATTAAATTTCTAACAGCGTAAATCAGTGGATATACGCAATTGATATGGAAAAAATATTCGTTCCGAACTCGGAACTACTTTTGAAAGGAAAATCATGGCTTTTGTTTATGAAAATCTCAAATTCAAAGTTGTAGAAACATCATCTGATTTTCAGATCGAATCAAAGAAAACTGGCAGAGTCGCCGGTATGGGAGATATGGTTGACGCCTACTCCACCAATGAAGGCGGTCAGGTTGTGGTTGGCACCGAAGAGTTTTATCAGAAGCTGCAGGATGATCTAACCCGCAATCAGAATGATTTCATGGAAGCTTACTTTCCTGAAGAAATTGAAGAGGTTGGTCAACCCGTATCAAATTGATTGAAAGCAGTAAAGCTGTGGAAGAAACAAAACTGATTAACACTGTAGCCTGGTTTCAAATCGTTCTTTTGATCATTAAATTATTGAGATATCTGGGTAACGCTTCATGGTTGGAAGTCTTTCTTCCAGCCATTTTCTTTGTGTTTTCCGTAATCCCCTATTTGATCCTTGAACGGTTGTTTACCAAACACATCCATGAAATAGACAGGAGAAAAAAGTGACTGACACCATCAAACCAATTGACGAAACTGAAAAACTTACTGCCTGGAAACTGGCTCAAAGCCTTGAAACCATTGCAAAGTTTTTGAAAGAAATCCCACTCTCCCCCATCGTGAATATCGAAGAAACAGAGCGGTTCGCTTACGAGCGCGTTGAAACATCCATCATCAATATCAACAACCGGATAGGCCTGCTGCAGAAAGTCATCCAGGAAAACGAGCAAAAGATGTTTGATGCCCTGGATAAGTATTACGTGGATACCAGGGACGCCATCCAAAAAACGAATAAGCGGTTAGCCGAACTCCCAGATATCAAAGAAGCGCCACATATCCCATACAACCTGAAAGAACTTCTTGAAGCCGCAACGATGTTAAGCCATCTTTCTGAATCTGAATGGAACCGGGTTGAAAAAATGGCCCACATCTTTGCCGAATCCAAAAAAGAAGAAATGGAGAACAAATAATCATGATTACCAAAACCACTAAAAATTTCCTGCCCGTACTTAAATGGCTGGCTATCAACGCATGTAAAGACAAGACCCGCCCTGCTTTGATGGGTATTCGTGTTGAGTACCGGGATATGGCTGATCTCACTCCGGACCGGCCCCGGGAAATATTCTGTGAAGCAACTGATGGGTTCAAGATCGCAACCGCAACCTTCAAAAACAATGAAGGGATCAACACGGGCGTTCTGGGCCTCTGTTCTGCGGGAGTATACAAACCCACGTTTCTTTCCCACAACATGATCGAATGGGAAGATATCCCTGTGGAGATCGGGAACTTTCCCGATACCACGGATCTCCGGACGATTCGGCCCCGGTTGAAAGCAGAATCTCCCATTGATGATTACTTTTCGATTTCCACGGCTTTCAATCCCAAACTGTTAGTTGATTTCATTCCAACGTTTTGCAGCAATGTTGAATTTGGGTTTTCAGGTTCGTTCGGTTTGTTGCATGGTTCTCTTTCAGAAGACCCGGGCA
>CAYQTY010000482.1:0-1718 GCA_964420535.1 uncultured Leptolinea sp.
AGTCTTTTGGGGGGATTTTGCCAGCCGTTTCCGGTTGCTGGCTTGTGACGAGTGACATGAATGTATCTTCCATAACGGGGGCGGCCGGTTCCACCCGGATGTCATGGATGCCATTATCTTTCAATACAGATTCAAGGTCACCGCGCTTAGAGTTTTTCCCGGTAAGTACGCGAAGATGGTCACCGGCCAGGCTGGTGCGTATCACACCCGGCGCGCCGGCCAACACGTCAAGCACGGGCAGCAGCAGATCGGTGCGCCCGCCATTGCCTCCATCGGGAAAAATCTCCCACATGCGGCCTGGAAGCATTGCCTTCAGATTTGCCGGAGTATCAAGCGCGAGCAGACGCCCGTAACTCAAAATGCCCACCCGGCTGCAATATTCCGCTTCATCCATGTAATGGGTGGTCACCAGTATGGAGATGCCTTCGTTTACCAGTGTGTAGATCAACTCCCAAAAAGCCCGCCGCGCGGTGGGGTCTACACCGGAGGTGGGTTCATCCAATAGCAGTAATTGCGGGCGGTGGACGATGGCTGCTGCCAACGCCAGACGCTGGCGCCATCCGGCAGACAGCGTGCGCACCAACTGCCCGCTGACCTGTGACAATCCAAGCTGTTCGAGTAATTCATCCACCCGCTGAATATCAATCACCCCATAAACCCCTGCATAGAATGTCAGGTTTTCGCGGGCGGTCAGTTCGTTATACAGGGCAAATTTCTGTGACATATACCCCGCGCGGGACCGGATATCTTCGGATTGGGTGGCTGCGTCAAACCCGATGACACTGGCGGAACCTTCCGTGGGGCGGATCAGCCCCAATAGCATGCGGATGGTGGTGGTTTTTCCGGACCCGTTCGGCCCCAGGTAACCCACCACCTGCCCGGGCTCGATATCAAAGGTGATATGGTCCACGGCGGTGAAGTCACCGAAACGGCGGGTGAGGTTGTTAACGGAGATGATCGGGGTCATACCTCACGCTCCCCGTTGGCGGCTACTGCCAGATTTATGAACACATCTTCCAGAGACGGCGGGATATCTTTGATCGATATGGCAGTTCCTCCGGCGTTTTTCATATCCTTCGCCAACCTGTGCTTGACGGCTTCTGATTCACCTTCCGTCACCCTCAGGTGAAGCCGGTCGCCAAAGCGCTGCGCGTCCTGCACATCCGGATCCTGGCGTGCCATTTCCAACAGACGGGGGATGGGACTACCCGCCAGTTCCAGAATGCACCCGGCCAACAACGCGCGAAGCTGTAACGGGGAACCATCGCGAATGATGCGGCCCTCGCGCATGAAGCCCACCCGGGAACACCGCGAGGCTTCGTCCATGTATGGCGTGCAGACCAGCACGGCCATCCCCTGTTCACCTGCCAGCCGGATGACCAGTTGCCAGAAATCCTGCCTGGTGACCGGGTCAACACCGGTGGTGGGTTCATCCAGCAGCAACAGCTGCGGGCGGTTGACAAGCGCGCAGGCCAGTCCCAATTTTTGTTTCATTCCACCCGAAAGCTGACCCGCCAACCGGTTCTCAAAGGCATCCAATCCTACAAATGCCAGATTCTCGCGGGAACGGGGCAGCCATTCGTTTTCAGAGAGTCCGCGGATCTCTGCCAGAAAACGGATGTTTTCCAGCACGGTAAGGTCTTCATACAGTGAAAATTGTTGTGACAGATACCCGATCATTTCGCGGGCTTGTTCGGCTTTGTTATCAAGCGGAAAAC
>CAYQTY010000483.1:0-1715 GCA_964420535.1 uncultured Leptolinea sp.
TTCAAAGTTGCCGCCTTCCCAGGAGACGAAGGCTACAACCACGTTTTGCCCGAGCGCCAGGTTCCCCTGGTTGGTGGAGGAAGAGTCAGCCAGGATATGGCCTTTCTTTACCTTCTGACCTTTGACCACAGCGGGACGCTGGTCAATACATGTGCTCTGGTTGGAGCGCTGGTATTTGCGCAGGTTGTATGTCCTCACGCCATTGGGAGAGCGCATGATGACCTGGCGGCCGGTAACGGAAACAACTTCTCCATCTTCTTCGGCCACAACCACCTGCCCTGAATCCAGGGCGGCGAATTCTTCCATACCGGTGGAGATGATCGGAATATCCGGGCTCACCAACGGAACAGCCTGGGCCATCATGTTCGAGCCCATGAGGGCGCGGTTCGCGTCATCATGCTCGAGGAAGGGGATCAATGCGGCGCTGATACCCACTACCTGGTTCGGGGCGACATCCATATAGTTGACGGCATCCGGAGACTGGATCACAAAGTCATTGTGGTGGCGGCAGGTAATGTGCTCTTCCACAAATTCCGCGTGGCGGTCCAGAACCGAATTCGCCTGGGCGATGATGAATTTATCTTCCGCGTCAGCGGAGAGGTATTCCACCTCATCCGTCACAAACGGGTAGACAAAGATCGTTCTATTCAATTTAGTGATAGCCGGCAGCATCTCTTTGGTGATGCGGTCTTCTTTTTTGGCGATGACTGTGCCGGAATCAGAGGTCAGGTCTTCGCGTAGGCGGCGGCCTTCCAGCTTGGGATCAGAGGAAGACAGGGCTTTGGAGATTCGGCGATACGGAGTTTCAATGAAGCCGTATTCATTCACCCGGGCGAATGACGCCAGACGGCCAATCAAACCGATGTTCGGACCTTCCGGTGTTTCGATGGGGCAAATACGTCCGTAGTGCGAATGGTGAACATCGCGCACGTCAAAGCCGGCACGCTCACGGCGCAGACCGCCGGGACCCAGGGCTGACAGGGTACGTTTGTGGCGCAGTTCCGCCAGGGGGTTGGTCTGATCCATAAACTGTGACAACTGGCTGCTGCCAAAGAATTCGCGCAGCGCGGCCACAACGGGGCGGATATTGATCAGGGAAACAGGAGAAACCTGTTCCTGATCGCGGATGGACATACGTTCTTTGATCACGCGCTCCATGCGGCGCAGGCCGATGCGCAGTTTGTTCTGGATCAATTCACCCACCGTCTTTACGCGACGGTTGCCAAGATGATCGATATCATCCTTGTCTTCTTTCTCATTATTGATCAGGATCATGCGGCGCAGCAGGTATACGATGTCCCAACGGGTCACCGTACGGTGCGTTACCGGGATTCGCTCGGTCAGGTCGAGTTTTTGATTGAGTTTATACCGGCCGACGCGTTCCAGGTCGTAATGGCGTTGATCAAAGAGCTGTTCCTCCAGGAACTGCCGGGCGTTTTCGAGCGTGGCAGGATCGCCGGGGCGCATGCGCTTGAAAAATTCAAGCAGCGCTGCTTCAGCGATGGTCAGGCCGCCGCTCAGGTCCCAGACCGGTTCCTGGCGCAAGGTCGAGGCGATCAACTGGCGGTCAGGGTTGTTGTCCACATCCTGAAAGAGCGCGATCAGCTCTTCATCCGTACCCTCTTTGATCGGCGAATCCACCAGGCCATCGTTGATGGCCGCCAGCGCGCGCAGGAAAATCGTGATCGGAACGGTGCGCTTGCGGTTGAACTTGA
>CAYQTY010000484.1:0-1699 GCA_964420535.1 uncultured Leptolinea sp.
TGAGCATGGCTTTCTGACACCAGGGCAGCACCAGGTTGGATGGGTGCAGAATGATCTGCGCGCCGCGCAGCGCCAGGCTGCGGGCCATTTCAGGGAAGAACCAGTCAAAGCAGATCATCACCCCGAATTTTTGTCCGTGGTAGTCGAACACCGGTGGTTTAACGTTCCCCGGTTTGAAGAAAGTGACTTCGTTGGCGAACAAATGCGCCTTGCGGTATACCGTGATCAAGCGGCCGTCACCGTAAATAGCCGCGGAGTTGTACAGAATACCGTCAGCCTGTTCACAAAAGCCGCCCACAACCAGCCGGCCGGCGGCAGACCAGTCACGCAGCAACGCGCAGAACGGTCCTTTGTCCGCTTCTTCCGATGCCGATGCCGCCTGGTTTTGATCCTCGAAGTTGTATCCCGAATTGGCCAGTTCCGGCAAGACCAACACGTCAACACCGGTTTCTGCCGCCTGAGTCAGAAGATCACGAATTACCGAAAGATTGGACTGAGTGTCCGCGAGTTGGAAATCAGCCTGGGCAACGCCGATCTTGAGCATGATTCGTCCCTTATATGGAATTTGTTTTGACCAGTCTACCACCTGATAAGCGCGGCGGCAACAATGCTCGCCAGCGCCAGGTGGTACGTCATCATTTCATACGTCCGGCCTCCGGGCAGAGCACGCACAAACCGGTTGTACCCCAGCAAGCCATCTGATAGCAGGAACAGGATCCCTCCACACGCGGCGAAGAGGGACGCGGCAGGCGGCCAGTCAGCCCGCAGCATGGTTTGACAGGCGGAGAGGGTCATCAGGCATAATACCAGGCCGTACATAATGATGGCCCGAAACAACCGCTTCCCCTGCTTACGGTTTTGAAGTGCCTGGTTCAAATTCTGGAGATAGAAATACACCCCTGTTCCGATAAGAGCGGACAGGGCAAACAGTATGGGGTGCACAACCGGGCGGGGAAGAACAAACCCGGCAATATATCCGATGTGTGCCAGCAGAAAACTCGCCAGACCGGCTATAAAAAAACGCCGCGGAAGCAGGAGGAAAAGGTCGCCTGCCAATGAAAGGCACAATCCCGCGCCAATCCAGATCATGCCGCCAGTCCAGGCTCCATCTGACAGGCTCCAGAAGATAAGGGCGATCGTCACTGGCATTTTGGTCGCGGCAGCCAGCTTTGATAAACCTTTCCAGCGTGCCAGCCAGTGGGTCAGGGCGAAAGCCAGAGCTGTGAGCAGCCATAAATTTGAAACGTCAATCAAGGGTCAGTCTCCAGAGAAGTGGTAGTGATTTAAAAGGGATAACGTTCTTGGCAATATTGTGGTTACTTGCCGGTATCAGATTGTTTAAGGATCTGGTCAATGAACGCGTTGACTATATCCGGGTCAAATTGTTTGCCGGCCTGGTCTTTCAGATATTGGATCACCTGATCAGGTGGCCAGGCTTTACGGTATGGCCGGTTGGAGGATAACGCGTCCCAGACATCAATTACCGAGAATATCCGTGCGGGTAGAGGGATTTCGGTTCCTTTTAATCCATTTGGGTATCCGGTTCCATCCCATTTTTCATGATGATAGTACGGGATGTCCAGGGCGGGGGTGAGGTAGGGTATTCGTGAGAGCAGTCTATAGGCGTACACAGGGTGTTTGCGCATAACCTTCCACTCCTGCGGAGTAAGCGGCCCCTTTTTCAGCAAGATATCATCCG
>CAYQTY010000485.1:0-1680 GCA_964420535.1 uncultured Leptolinea sp.
CGATTGGTTTGGAGTCTACGGGATGTTCCTTGCCGTCAAACACGGAGACGCGTACACCGGAGATCGGGTAACCGGCCAGTGCGCCTTCTTTCATGATGCTGAGGATACCCTTCTGGATGGACGAGCTGTAGCTCTGTGACACAGCTCCGCCGAATACATCCCAGGTAAAATCGAAGTCTTTATCAGGGCAGGGTTCAATGCGCAGTGATACTTCACCGAACTGACCTGAACCTCCGGTTTGTTTCTTGTGGCGGTATGTGGCTTCCGCTTTCTTGTTGCAGGCTTCCTTGTAAGGAACCTTCGGTTCATGAACGGTAAGGTTGACCTGGAACTTGGTTGTGGCGCGCCGGATGGCAACGTCAATGTGCTGATCGCCCATACCGGTCAGAATAGTCTGCAATGTGGTTTGATCATTGTGCCAGGAAAGAGTGAGGTCTTCTTCGCACAGACGGGTAAGGGTGGGGCTGATCTTGGTGCTATCAGCCTGGGTTTTCGGGAAGACAGCCACCTGGTACAGAGCTTTCGGGTATGTGGGCAGCGGCAGGGTTAGCGGGTGGGTCTTGGCAGACAGGGTGTTGCCGGTGGAGGTTTCAGAGAGTTTCGGAACAACACCGATATCGCCGCAATGGAAAACTTTCGCGGCAATCGTCTCTTTACCGCGGGCGACACTCAACGTGCCGATGCGTTCTTCAACAGCTTTGTTCTGGTTCCAAACATGAGAATCGGAGGCCAGGGTGCCGGAATACAGGCGGAAGAATGTCTGCTTGCCAACAAATGGATCAGCTGTGGTCTTCCAGATATAGGCCGCCAGAGGGCCGGCATCAGAGGCTTTGAGTTCTTCTGCGCTGTCTTTATTCTGGGCCGTAACCACGGGGATATCCGCCGGGGAGGGCATATAAGAAACGATAGCGTCCAACAGGGCGGCTATACCAGTTTCGGTGCCCAGAGCGCCGGCAAACGCGGGGATGAAACCGCAGGTGCGAACCATATTGCACAGGCCGCGCACCACTTCTTCTGAAGACAATTCGCCGCTATCGAGGTATTTTTCGAGCAGGGCGTCTTCACCTTCCGCGGCGGCTTCCACCAACACGGTGCGGGCGGCTTCGGCTTCGTCTTTTAATTCAGCCGGTATATCAACGACGGTTTTGCCATCGCCCTTCAGCGCTTTCATGTTGATCAGGTCGATCACACCCTGGAAAGAGGCTTTTTCACCCCAGGGAAGTTGAACGGGAATAACACGGGTGGACGAAAATTCCTGAACGCTGGTCAGGGCTTTCGTGAAGTTCGCGTTTTCACGTTCCATCTTGTTGATCACTACGAAGCGGGGCAGCTTCATCTGGTCACAATACTGCCAGGTAATTTCCGTTCCCACTTCCAATCCGGCGACCGAATCGACCAGGACCACCACGCCATCCGCAACGCGCAGTGCCGAGATCACTTCGCCGACAAAGTCGGTGTATCCCGGAGTATCCAAAAAATTGATCTTGTGGTCTTTGTATTCCACCGGTACCACTGAGGTGGAAAGTGAAATCTTGCGCCGGATTTCTTCTTCTTCAAAATCGGAAACAGTGGTGCCATCTTCGACTTTACCGACGCGTGTTGTAGCCCCGGTGAAGTGAAGTGCAGCTTCGGCAAACATGGTCTTGCCGGCACCGCTATGTGAAACCAGCGCAATGTTGC
>CAYQTY010000486.1:0-1417 GCA_964420535.1 uncultured Leptolinea sp.
AACCAAAAACTTTTATAGTCAACGGTAGAGAGTAAATTACGGGGTATCCGTCCAGATACAGTTCGGAGATCAGGTCGCCACTCCTATGATCAACAGATCCACTGGCTTTCGACTGCGCTTCAAAAGGCGTTTCAGGTAGAGAAAACATCACGCAAAACGGATCAGAAACACCATGGGAATTTGGAGCGGAGTAAAGGTTGTCCATGGCGTCAATATCATCAAGGATCGATTGTTTTGATTGAATCTCCAGATAGAACGGGTATGTAATAGCCGATGTCCGCCACAATCCTTCCGGTATGATCTGGACTTCCAGGGATCGAGAGCTATCTGTTAACTCTGTGATGTTTTTCGTAATAACACATCGTTGGTATTCGCCCCACAGCATTGATCCCTGAACCTGAACACCAAATTCAAGTTTGACCAGGTTTCCTTTCTTTAGCAGAGGGGAATTGTCGTATTTGCGATCCCCGTTGGGAATGTAAACCGTCCATCCGGAAGTTGTATTGCCGGATATGCTGATAGCTGGAACATCCTGCAACCTGGTAGCATTGTCCCGATAAAAGGTGTATGAAGGTTCGCAGATTGCTGTCCGGTTCATATCGGAGAAGATTTCCACTGATCGGCCTAATGCCAGCATGAAGCGATAGCCCAGGGAGGAAAACACGGTGAAGCGATCCAGAGAAAACACCTTGCCGTCATCGCTCCATATCGCCATGTTGTATACGGCTCCGGAATCAAACTCCCCTGTTCTTACGAATTGGCCACACAGGTGAATCCGGTTGTATTGATCCACTACGCAGTTGCTAATATAGAAAGCTGTGAGATCTTCCGGGACCGCAGTAAATATATCTATCCAGTTTCCATTAGGGAGTAGCTGGACGCCCTTCACGGCTCCCAGGGGAGTAGTCAAATAGACAAAAATGCCGGCAGGTGTTTTGGCCACGGCAGCAAAATTTAACCGGCAGATTTGCGAGCTTCCCCATACTTCCGTTGGGAACATAAACCGTCCAGGAAATACATTCGCTTGCCAGGTGGAGTTCGAGTAAGAGTAATGGGTAATCCCCACTCCGCCATCATCTATCCGGAGAGCAACGGCGTTGTTGGCATCTATTCCGAATACGGAACCGATACTTTTAGGCACAAAGGTATTGGCAGAATTGTCAAAGATCGTGGTCTGATCCGAGAGAGTTCCTGAAGCAAGATCGTATGTTGCCCGGAGAATTGATCCTACAGAGTTGAACCAAAACACATACGGTGCGACCAGGGTTGGCCTGGTGTTCTGAGCCACGTCGGTGGCAATATTGATTTCATTGGCACTACCCTCAATATAAAAAGAAAGTCCGTTGGACCGGACGGTAACGGTTACGACTTTGCCGAGAGTGCTGTCAAATGCACAGTCCTGATAAACCGCTGTATC
>CAYQTY010000486.1:1427-1677 GCA_964420535.1 uncultured Leptolinea sp.
GCGCACCGGTGGCGGCATACGAAGTATCCAGGTTGTTGGATTTCACGAAGATTCGGCTTTTATACACCTGGAGCCGGGCATTTGCCTTCACGCCATTGGTGTTATTGAGTGCGTTCTGTAAGGTGGTAGATATATTTCTCATGGGATTATTCCGGCTTAATTCGGATTTCAACGGGAGTCATAAACCAGGCATACTCACCAGAAATGATAGTGGTGAGCGGATCCGGCACCAGATTCCCTACCATGTATC
>CAYQTY010000487.1:0-987 GCA_964420535.1 uncultured Leptolinea sp.
GCAATCACCTCGTTGGCGTTCATATTGTGCGATGTTCCGGCGCCTGCCTGATATGGATCGACCACGAACTCATCATCCCACCGGCCTTCCATGATTTCAATGGAAGCTTTCTGGATGACATCCGAAAACGCGGGTGACAGTAATCCGAGAGATTGGTTCACGCGGGCGGCTGCGAGTTTTATAGCGCCCATCGACCAGATGAACGCCCGGCGCGGTTTGAGCCCGCTGATGGGAAAGTTAGCCACGGCGCGCTGCGTTTGCGCACCGTACAATTTATCTTCCGGGACGTTTACCTCGCCCAGAGAATCTTTTTCCATTCGGTACCGGGTATCTTCTGTCATCCTGTTACCCCTTCGCTAAATATGGTTAAATTCTACCCTTACTTAGCCTGAATCCGGACATAAAAAATGAGCGGATTTTCCGCTCATTTTGTTCAAAAATTTTTTTTATTGGAACTACATGATCGCCCTGTACCCCGGGCCTTCGGAGAAATAATCCGCATTCGCCTGTATGGCCGGCGTCAGGTCAACAATTTCACCGGGCGCCAGTTTTCGTGTGGCTTCCAGATGAACCGGATCCGCGTCATGGTCCTTGCCTGAGTATTTTTCAGGAAAACCGGGGGTCCCTTTTGGCATGGAGAGGGTTTCTCCGCCTTTTGCTTTATACGCCGAGGGAACCGCGTCACCGGTAAAAATCGCATGGCTCGGGCATTCCGGTGTGCAGGCATCGCAATCGATGCAGGTATCGGGGTCAATGTAAAACCACGGATACTGGTCTGACGGTTTACCGGGAACGATACATTCCACCGGGCACACCGTAGCGCAGCTGCCTTCGCGCACACATAGACTGGTGATCACATGAGCCATGTTTCCTCCACAAAACGGATTTTTAGAAGCGTTTTTCCACTACGTCCCAGTCTATCACATTCCAGAACGCGGATAAGTAATCCGCCCGGCGGTTCTGGTAATTCAGGTAATACGCGTGTTC
>CAYQTY010000487.1:1020-1665 GCA_964420535.1 uncultured Leptolinea sp.
TGGTTGGGGGTGGACATGATCACCAGAGAGCCGTCACTCTTCCGGCACAGCCAGGCGAAACCGCTGCCAAAGCGGCCCAGACCGGCTTTTTCCATTTCAGCTTTGAAGGCGTCAAACGAACCGAAGGTTGAATTGATGGCATCAGCCAGCTTGCCTTTCGGGGCGCCGCCTTTCGGGCCGAGCTGTTCAAAATAGAAATTGTGGTTATATACTCCACCGCCATTATTGCGCACAGCGGTTCGGATATCTTCCGGAACCTTATCCAGATCGGATAAAAGCGATTCGAGGCTTTTTTCAAACAACTCCGGATGCTTTTCCACTGTGGTGTTAAGGTTCTTCAAGTAGGTGGCATGGTGCTTGGTATAATGGATTTCCATCGTTTTGGCATCGATATGCGGTTCGAGAGCGTCAAAAGCGTACGATAATTTTACCTGTTCAAATGGCATGATATTTTCCTCCTCAGGAAAGCCTGGCAGTAATGTGATTTGAATATCTACAAATTAGAGATAAACAATCCTAATAAAATTCTATTCAGCGGGTTAAGCTTTGTCAAGCAACATGGATCAAAATAAGAAGTTTTGTACAACCTGGTACAGATCTCCGGTTTTTATTCTGGGGATCGGAATTCTGGCCGTGTCGTCAGCC
>CAYQTY010000488.1:0-1660 GCA_964420535.1 uncultured Leptolinea sp.
AGCCAACCGGTGAAGACTAACCAGGCAGCCAGCGCATACGCTCAAACCCGGTTACAGTTCCAGGTGGATTCAAAAACCAACGACGTCATCATCTTGATCAGGGATAAGGCATCGGACAAGATTGTTCGAACCATACCCTCAGAAGCCATAAAAGATCTCCCACCGGGTCAGATCCTGCAGAAGTCAGGTTGAGGCAGCAAGAGGCTGTCTCACAAGGGACAGCCTCTTGCTAAAGTTGCCAGCCATCGGGTATTGGCTTGCTTTCTTGTCGCCTGTATATTTATACATTCGAATACTCTTTGACAACTTTCTGCGTACATGAAATAACCTGTATCAATTTAATAAATTCCCTAAAGTTATTTTAATTCCTGCCGATAATCCAAACAGAAGTAAGAGAGTTGGATTTATTAAGTCATCAATCTATCTGGTTGGTGCACCCGGAAAAGAATTCCGGGGTGGGAAAGGCAGGATGCCATGTCAAATACAATCTCAAATCCAGTTGGGCGCGCAGGGATGGAACTCATTGGTTCCATGAAACAGACCGAAACCAAAGAGCGGCCTGCGATCAAGCAGCAGGAAGTTCGGGCTGCGTACGGAAAAAATGAAGCCGGCAACAATACCCGCCTGCAATTCCGCGTGGATGACAAGACGAACGAAGTAACAATCCTTATTAAGGACAAAGTATCTGACAAAGTCATTCGCACTATCCCGCCGGAAGCCATAAAAGACATTCCTACCGGCCAATTGATGCAATATTCCACCTGATCCAGGTTAATGGTTGAAACTTCGCCGGCAGGGCTGCAAGCAGCCCTGCTTTTATTTAAACCGATTATTTATTCCCCATTAACGCAAGAAATCTGTCAATCAACCGATATTAACAGTAGACACGGTCAAGGAGGACCGTCAATGGCAGAAAGGATCTCTGCCGAGAGAGAAAGGATGGATCCTATGTCTGAATTCTTTATTTATCCGGTTGGTTCTGCTGGCAGTGATTATGCCCGGTCGTCAAACCCGGGAATGGAAGTTCAACGGCATCAGGAAGTAAAGTCTCCCGTTCCGATGTATACATTCCCCGGAAATACCAGGCTGGTTTTTAAGATTGACGAAACCAGTCACGAGATTGTCGTTATGATCGTTGATGAAACATCGTCAGAGGTGATCCGCACCGTACCCGGCGATGCCATGAAAGACCTGCCCTCAGGTGGTTTGATCGAGAAAAACGCTTGAGATCTTTATGCCAATTTTACGGGTAAAACCTTCAGCGATTTGTTGTTTTGCCGAATATACATTGTGTAACAGAATTATTCAGGAGGTTCTGATCTATGTACAATCAAAGCCAGGCTTACCGGAAACAGGAAGTTCTCAACGCCACACCATTACACCTGGTCATCATGGCTTATGATCTGGCGATCCGGTCATGCGATCAAAAAGATATGGTGACCGCATTGAAAGCTGTCACCGCTTTGAGAGATGCCCTGGATTTCAACTACGCTGAAATAGCGATGAACCTTTTATCCCTCTATAACTGGTGCCTCGATTGTATTCGCAGACAGGAATTCGCTCAGGCAAAATCGACACTGATTGAATTACGGGAAGCCTGGGTCACCATCGAAAACGAGATGAATGCTCCCCGCCGCACACAGGCTCAGATAGGCGTATC
>CAYQTY010000489.1:0-423 GCA_964420535.1 uncultured Leptolinea sp.
AAAAGTGTAAATCTGATTCTGGTTTTATTCCCGGAATAGAGCCATAAAGAGTTATTGTTTTAGCTGCCTTATCAATTGTAAGTTTACCGGTACCGGTTTGTGAAATTCTTTTATCAGCAACCTTCCAAATCTTTGTTTTTGTTTTCAACAATTTTTCCATATCGCCTGTGCGTTCACTCCCCTGCTTATAGTTAAAGATTTGTAGAGTGTAGTCATATCCATAGCCAAATCCGACTGTGAAATTTCCGCCTCCAGTATCTTCATTGACGTCACTATCAATGTCCACTCCAATAGCGAGCTCGGGGTATCCCTTTTTTATTTTGTCACTATCAATAATGATTTCTTCCGGGATATCACGCATGGTAAATACGACGGTTAAATAACTACCCTTGAGCGTAGAGGACACAGAGAGGATATCCAGAT
>CAYQTY010000489.1:433-1631 GCA_964420535.1 uncultured Leptolinea sp.
GGCCGTTTCTGTTGGAAGAGGTGTTTCGGTGGGAGTGGGGGTGTAAGTTTCTGTTGGTGTTGGGGTTTCAGTATTAGTTGGTGTTAGCGTAGGTGTATCCGTCGGAGTGAAGGTTGACGTGACTGTTGGCGTAAGGGTACTTGTGGGAGTAGCTGTTGCGAATAATGCACCGGGGTCACAGGCGGTAAGTAAGAACATCAGGCACATAAAAACTGGAATGATACGCTTCATAATGTCCTCCATGAATTAATTCATTCTAGAAATCGTGAGACCTATCGAAAAAAGAAGAAAGAGTGATTACGGGATCAGCACCTTAATCTCAGTTACATCAAACGTATCACCATTGGAATTGTTAATTCCCATAGTCTTAGTGCCACGGAACATCTCATCGGTTTTCGTAGCAGCCAGGACATCGTTGATGTAGACTTTCATCTGGTCATCTAAAAATTCCACTCTAAATTTGATCTGGCCATCATTTTCACGAATACTGGCCGTAATGTTGTCATTGATGTTCTCCCAGGGATTTTTATTGCTGGGGTTTAGAAAACCAAGTGTACAGTTGTTACTTTGCCAATTTGCGATATCATCACCGCAACCTGCAATGAGAGCATAACGAGTTTTGCTTGATTTTTGGAAGAAAACTCCTGAAAACCAAACAGGTCGGTCAAATGTCACTTCTACCATTGCATTCCCTTTGATGGATAGGGGTTTCCTGGGTAAAGTCCAGCTTCCATAATATTTCTTTTTTTCGTCAGTTTCTTTGGGGAAATCGAAGCTTATTTTCCCGTCTCCGTACGCTATCACATGCGACGCGTTTTTCCAACCCATTTTGTCAGTTTCAAAGTCTTCTTCAAATTGCAGATTTTGATAGATGGGAGTACTGGTTGGTTCGGGGGTATCGGTGGGTGTCGATGATGGTTCTATGGTTGGTGTAAATGTTTCGGTGGGCGTAGGTGTAGCAGTATCGGTGGGAACAGTGGTAGCCGTTTCTGTAGGTAGTGGCATGGCAGTAGCTGTATCCGGAACAGATGTTGGCGCAACATTGGCAGATGGGGCACAGGCTGAAACTAGAAAGACAAGAACTACAAATGGTGTGTATTTCAAAAATCCCTCCCTATTATGTGTGTGGTATTCAACTTTGTTGATGCAATATGAAGCATAATCCAGTGGTTTACTGGAAACACGCGATTAATTAGCG
>CAYQTY010000490.1:0-1226 GCA_964420535.1 uncultured Leptolinea sp.
GCGGTAGTATTCCTTGACCTGGTCGCCTTTCAGTTGAGACACGTCCAAACCATCATACGAGATCTTCCCGTGATTGGTTGAGATCAAGCGCAGGATCATTTTGCCAATTGTGCTTTTTCCGCTGCCGCTTTCACCAATCAACGAGACAATTTCACCATCGCGGATATCAAAATTGACATCTCTTACGGCTTTAAACTGTTTGCCGCCAAAGGTCCCGGTGTTGTAGATTTTAGAAATATTTTCCAGTTTAAGCATGGGTTTTTCCCTCCTTCCAACAGGCAAGGAAGTGGCCTTTCTCTACTTCAACAAACGGCGGGACTTCAGCGCATTTGGCAAACGCCACGGGGCAGCGGTCACGGAAACGGCAGCCGGTAGGCGGGTTTAACAAAAGCGGAGGATTACCGGGAATACCAGCCAGCCGCGATTCACTGAACCGAACACCGACTGTGGGTAACGATTGAATGAGCAGTTTGGTATACGGATGCCGCGGCGAATTGATGATGGTCTCTGTGGAGGCTTTTTCCGCCAGTTGTCCGGCGTACATCACCATGATGGAATTAGCCATCTGGTATAGGATGGAGATATCGTGTGTGATGACCATCATGCTTTTTACGATCTTCTGATCGCGGAAGCCCACGAGCATCTCAGCCACTGCCTTCTGGCTGGAAACATCAAGAGCGGAGGTAACTTCATCGGCCAGGAGCAAAGAGGGGTTTAGCAGAGTGGAAATCACCATGACCATGCGCTGCTTCATACCACCTGAGAGTTCGAAGGGGTACATGTTCAGTACGTCCGGTGAGAGCTTCACAAGATCGAGGCGATTACGCAATTCAGGGAGGATCTTCTCGAAGTCTTCACCTTTAGACGTAAGCAGATCTTTGATCATTACGCCGATCTTGCTGGTGGGGTTCATGGCATTCATAGCGTATTGCGGAATGACAGAGATCTTTTTGTAACGAACCGAGTTCATCTTCTCTTTATCCTGGATGAACAGTTCTTCGCCATCCAGGAAGGCACGGCCGCGGATGAATTTCATCGGGGCGTGGAGGTAGACAAGGCTGTTGCTCAGGGTGGATTTACCGCAGCCGGATTCGCCGGCTACACCCATGATCTCGCCATCGGCCAGTGAGAAACTAGCATCTTCCAGGGCACGGACATTCCCTGCAATCGTCTGGTAATAAACCGTGAGGTTTTCAATTTTCAGGCTCATATTACATCTCCCGAAG
>CAYQTY010000490.1:1236-1625 GCA_964420535.1 uncultured Leptolinea sp.
TGAGGTTTTCTACTTTCAGGCTCATGGCTACATCTCCCGAAGTTTGGGGTTGAACACTTCGTCGAGCCCGACATTCATCACATACAGACTACCGACGATGGCCGTGATGGCAATTCCGGGGGGTATGAACCACCACCATACGCCAAGCATCAGGGCGCTCCAGTTGACGGCCAGATTCATCATGGTACCCATGGAAACACCTTCTGTGGGGCCAAGCCCGAGGAAGTCTAGCGTAGCCGCGTTCAAAATGGCATTACCAAACATTAGGATGAAGGTCATGAACAGGTATGACGCCATATTTGGAGCGATCTCGGTGAAGATGATTTTCCATGAGCTCATGCCACTCATGCGGGCCAGATCCACAAAATCACGGGCACGCAGCGAAAATG
>CAYQTY010000491.1:0-282 GCA_964420535.1 uncultured Leptolinea sp.
TGTTCGTCCGGTGATATGCATCCGGCAGACCTCACCCTCATCCCGGCCTTCCCCCTGAGGGGGTAGGTGACTTCGTTGCACCGGGTAATATCATTGCCATGCCTGATTATTATTTCCGGTAGACCTGCCGGGAAGGTTGTTCGTCCGGTGAAACGCATCCGGCAGACCTCACCCTCATCCCGGCCTTCCCCCGAGGGGGAAGGTGACTTCGTTGCACCGGGTAATATCATTGCCATGCCTGATCAATTATTCCGGTAGATCCTACATTGGAAAAATTCTGGC
>CAYQTY010000491.1:292-1599 GCA_964420535.1 uncultured Leptolinea sp.
TCTTTGAATAGATGAACTTTGCCGCACGTTCCGGAGCGAGACGCACCAGCAAACCCATGAACGCCGCGTCCTGCCCGACAAAAACGTGATACTTGTCGGCCTCCATCCCGTTGACTATCATCCGCGCCGCGTCTGGCGCCATCGTCATCTTCATTTCCGTCCGTTTGGTGTTAACGTTATCCGCTGGCATGGCAACGCCGGAATTCACCGTGATGTTGGTGGCAATCGCGCCGGGGTAAACGGTTGTCACCCGAACGGTGGTTTCCATCAACTCGGAATGTAATCCGTCCGTCAACGCGTTGACCGCCGCCTTGGACGCGCCGTAGACCGTCTGTCCCGGCACCGGCAGGTAGCTGCCCATACTGGATATATTGACGATATGCGCCTCGGGCCTCCGCAGCAGGTGCGGCAGGAAAGCCTTCACCATGTGCAGCGTCCCCCAGAAATTGACATTAAACACCCGCTCAATTTCATTTTGATCCAGGTCTTTTACGCGCACGAAGCGCTGGATGATCCCGGCGTTATTGATCAACCCGTCAACCGGCCCGTGGGCTTTCATCACGGCATCGGGCAGCGCGTATACCGCTTCGCGGTCGGCGATATTCACCAAATGGGTTGAAAGGCGGTCACGGCCGCTGCCGGCCAGGTTGACCGTTTCCGCCAGGGTCGTCTCGTTGATGTCAACCGCGGCTACTCGCGCGCCTTTCTTGAGCAGAAGCAGCGACAATTCGCGTCCCATGCCGCTGCCACCGCCTGTCACCACGATTGTTTTGCCCTGTACTTTCATAGGTTTCTCCTGAATTCGCTTTATTTATATATATACCATCCTAATTGTATAAAATACATTAGAAGGAGATTTCTCGTATATAGTTGGGTGGGGAAAAGCGTGTTGACCGATTGGATATGTATTTCCCCCGTTTGCCGTAGGGGCGGGTTACTAACCCGCCCTGGTATGGCAGGCGCGCAAACGCGTCCACCGGAATATGACCGGCAGAACAGGGCCTCTCGTACGCGTGTATCAATCACATATCCTGACGAACCATTTTATGATGAGTCCATTTGTACATACCCCGTTTGCCATAGAGGCGGGTTACTAATCGCCCTGGTATGGCGGGCGCGCAAGCGCATCCACCGGAATGTGACCGGCAGATCAGGCCTCTCGTACGCGTGTATCAATCACATATCCTAGCGAACCATTTTATGATGAGTCCATTTGTACATACCCCGTTTGCCGTAGAGGCGGGTTAATAATCGCCCTGGTATGGCAGGCGCGCAAACGCGTCCACCGGAATATGACCGGCAGAACA
>CAYQTY010000492.1:0-1583 GCA_964420535.1 uncultured Leptolinea sp.
CTGACCAGACATTCTTCCTCCGCATTTTGCGTATAGTCTCGATCACTATAGCAGTTAATGTTTCTGATGTCAAATTGAAACGGGCTTTTTGGGGGATTTTTTGCATGAAAACAGGCCTAAGGCTGAGAAAATGCCTGCTGAATCATGCTCCAGGCGGCATTTTGATCCAGTAAAAGCACATTCTGACCATCAGGAAGGTTGAAAGGGACGGCTTCCACGTCACCCATTGCCATGCGGCGGATGCGGCTGTTGGAATAAACAGCCACGCTTACGGGCGTCAGGTTGACCACATCCTCCACTGATATGTCTGTCTCTATATTTTCACGGAATAGCGGTGAAAGCTCTCCGAGGCGGGCGGGAGCCTGCGTATCCATCAGGCGGTTAAAGAAGGCCAGCATTACTTCCTGTGAGCGGCGCATACGGTCTCTTTCTCCCCCGGTTCGTTCCCGCAGATACCACAGGGTCAAACCTTTATCCATCTGGATCAACCCGGGGAAGACATTACACCGGCCGCTTACGGCAACCGGGAGGTTGCACGGGCTGCTCAACTGCGCGCCAACCGGAACGTTGATGGGACCCAGCTTATCCACCAGTTGGCCGAAATGCTCGAAATCCACCGCGATGAACCGGTTCGCCCGGATGCCCAGGTTGTATTCAATCGTATCCAGCAGTTTACCCGGGCCGCCAAAGATCAACGAACTGTACAGGCGCTCCATACCCACTTCGGGGATGTTTACATACAACGATGACGGTACAGACAGGATCGAAGCGGTTTCATGAAGGGAGTTCACTCCGATCATGTGGATGGAATCCGCGCGTGGGGTATTGAGGGTGCTGTTATCCACGATCACCAGCATTATGCGTGTCTGGCCATCGGGGTAAACCATTTGACGGAGCACCTGAACCGGAGTTTCAGGGAACCGAACGCCCGGAAGGATCTGAGTGGGGGTAATGGTGTAGGTACCGGCAACACTTCGGGTTGTCGTGAAGGTCACTGTTTCACTCGCGGGGATTATTGGAGATATAGCCGGTGGCTCCGGATTGAGATCCTCAAACGAGCAGGCGAGTATGGCAGCCAAGAGGGCGAGACAGGCCCAAGTCCATGAGGAACGTGTTCGCCGTTTCATTGCCCCGGGGTGACGGTTGCCGTTGGGATCTGCGGGACCATCAGAATATCGCCGGCATGCAGCGCGGTGCCAAAAGATAGGCAATTTCCTGTCACCAGGTCCACTTCATTGGTCTGGAACAGGACGCCCAGTTTAAACAGAGTATCGCCGGGTTTCAGGGAATACCGCACCCAGTTTGCCGGATAGTCACACGGACGCAGGGTGATGGTAGGCGTGGAAGTGATGGTCGGTGTGGATGTGACCGTTGGTGTGAGGGTGGGCGGCGCGGGAGGGAGGTATATGATAGACCCTGGCAACGCGCCCGGCCGGGTGAGGCAATTGGCGCTCATCACCGTTTCCAAAATGGCAAGGCGGGCCCCGGACAGCGCTTCAAGTGAGTCACCGGTTTTCATCTCATACGGTTCCCAACCTTCAGGCACCGGGCAGGCGGTGGGGGTGGGACTTTCCTCCGGAAGC
>CAYQTY010000493.1:0-1579 GCA_964420535.1 uncultured Leptolinea sp.
CCAGTGGGCAGACATGAAATTGACCAGGTCCAACGGTTCTGTAAACATCTTTTCACGGATTGAAGCCGATAAACGCTGATTGTATTCTCCGGTTGTCTCACCGGGCAGGCGGTCAAACTCGGTCTGGTCAATGTTCGCGTAATACCGCTGTACCATCACCCGGGTCTGTGATTCCGGGTGGTCAAACACGAATTGACCGGTGATACGGTAGCTGCGTGACAACCAGGGTGCTACTGCCAGGACAAATCCCAATAGGCACAGGATTGTAGAAATGGCGATCGACTTAAAACGAATTTTCATCTGGTACGTGACGATCCAGAAAAATACAAGCAACACAGGTAAGAGGATGATGATCTGTGTGCGGACCAACAGGCTGATCCCCAGTATCCCGCCGGTCAATAAGGCGGGTCTGGTTTTATCGGGATTTTGAAGCCAATGGATGGCAGCCAACAGAACAAGACTGACAACCAGGGCGGCTGGCATATCGGCAAAGAACAATTTTGAATTAGAAACATCCGAGGTAAATGGTGTGCTGATGATCGACGTCCACTCACGGAAGATGATGAATAAGGATGCGACCAGACCGACCTGGACATTCGCGAGTTTCTTGCCGATCCAGAATACGACAACAGGCAGGAACGCGAGTAAAGCGGTTTGCAGCAGGATCACCAGGGTGTATTCCTGGCCAATGAGAGAATGAGCAAAGGCTAAAAATATAATATATAGCGGCCGGGGCGGGATGGATTCCCCTCGGAAGCCCATACCGATCAACATGGACTGGGCGTGGAAATCATAGAACGCGGCATCAGAGAACGGATAGATCTCAAAATTGGGCGCGCGGGGTGGGGTGGCAAAGAAACCGGGAGGCACCGGTATGTTGGCCCAGATGGCAAATGCCGCAATCCAAATGGTGAGTGTCACCAAATGGTTTGATAACCGGGTGTGGTCTTTAATCCAGCCCAATGCCCGTTTGTAAAGTGTGGTTTTCTCAGAAAGGCGGAAGGCCACCAGAAGGAGTATTCCCAACCAGATCTGCCATTCCATCAGTGGAACGGTCGGTTTACCCCAGCCGATATGATCAGGAACCAACCCGAATCGAGTCGCGATAATCAACAATACCAGAATTAGCAGCGCGCCAAAGGTAATACCCCAAAGTTGTAAAAATCTCTTATCAGCGATCAGGGCAATCTTGAGTTCATCCAGGTTTGTGAGAACAATCCAGACGGCTAATTGGAGTAGAAGCGCGGCTGCGTAGGTAGTCAACGGCATGAGGCGCTGTGAATACGCTTGATACGCGTATATATTCGTCCCGGTGAAAAGATCCTGCAATAAAACCGGGATCATCAAAGATAGCACGGATACCGAAATTAGGGACCCTGTTAGAAGGAGAGGTTCGCTTAGGAAAATCTTGATTTTTTTTGAGACGTATCCGGATACCGGGTGAGTTACTGCCATAACAAGACACACTAATGTTGGAATAAGAATAGCCACCAGTACCGCCAGGCGGGCAGGGGATAACCCGAGAAAACTGCCTGACTCAGATGGCAAGGCAATAGAGACGATGGTGGCGATGACGCCT
>CAYQTY010000494.1:0-1579 GCA_964420535.1 uncultured Leptolinea sp.
CACATTTACCGCAGCGGATGCATTTTGCCGGATCGATCACCGGGCGCTGCGACACATACCGCCGGATGAGAGAAGCAATGAACGGGCTGCGCTTTGAGTTTGAACCGGCTGGTTCACGGTTGACGTTGAAATCAGGCGCGACGAACGATTCAACCGGGTCACCCAGATATTCAATACTGGTAGTGCCCAGCCTGAATTGTTCTCCAAATCCAATGGTATCCACCAACCTGACATCCAGGTTTACCATCCGGCAGACGGTGGCATCTAATGCCACCGGGTCAGTTGACATCAGGATCACATTCATCTTTTTGGGTGTGCCATTGCGAGGACCGTTACCTTCCATGGCCATCACCCCATCCATAATGAACAGGCGGGGTTTGATCAGGCGGTTCAGGTCAACCAGCATGCGAGAGAAAACCTGCGGATTGGGTAGAGTAGTATGAAATTCGGTTTTCAGTACGCCGGGCACACACCCGAACTGATTCTTGACTGCGCCCGTGATGCGGGTGAGGGCGTGGCTTTTAAGCTTGCATAAACTGACCAGTCCGTCTGCTTCCACCACATCTTTGACCAGCGTAAATTGTTTGATCAAGTTCCCTTCGGGAAAGGGAACAGTCTGGCTGGTTTCAAAATCAGCCATGGGAACACCCAGTTGCTCTGCCACGGCTTGCAGCCCTGAGAAACGGGCGGCCAGCGCGAGACCTCCCACGGCCGGTGAGTCACCATATGACAGGCTGGCGCCGGTTGCTTTGAGCTCTTCCAGAACAGCCTGGAAAACAGACGGGTACGGGCTGACGCATTTATCCGGCGGGTCACCCACCAGTAAATTGGGTTTGACCAGTATCTTTTCACCGTTAGAGGCAAATTGGCTGGCGCCACCCAGAAGGTTGAACCCGCGTTTTACGGCTGCCCGCACAGTTTCAATTTCATACGATTCGCACCGTACCAATACTACTTTCGACATGTTCTCCATGGGAGTCTCCGCAGGTGGTTAGATCCGGACCGCGATCCGGTAAGTGTTATGCCTGAAGGTAGAGATTCTACTTCATCTTGCTGTGATGCGATTAAACATAAGGAGCCGTCCCGAAAAACTCCCGGGAACGGCTCCTTAAGAATGATGAAGCAGCAGTGGACTACAGGGCCATCGGCGTACGGCCAAACAACTGGTCGCGCAATTGCACAACCTGACGGCGAAGATGGTCGTCACGTTCGATCAGGTCGGCAACCTTTTCACAGGCATACATTACGGTGGTGTGGTCGCGGCCGCCAAGTGCCTGCCCGATCTGCGGCAGAGAAACATTGGCGACTTCCCTGAGCAGGTACATGGCTACCTGGCGGGGTAATGCCACGCCGCGTGAGCGGTCGCGGCCGAGCATCTGTTCGGTGGTGATGCCAAAAGCGCGGGCAACCGTGGTGACCACCTGTCGGGGTTCCATGGTGCTGTGTTGGGGCAGCATATCGGCCAGGGCAGAGGTGACCAGTTGCGGAGTGAGCGGCATACCGCTCAAATCAGAAAAGGCCAAAACACGGGTAAGGGCGCCTTCCAGTTCGCGGATGTTGGATTGTATCTGGCGGGCGA
>CAYQTY010000495.1:0-1579 GCA_964420535.1 uncultured Leptolinea sp.
CCACCGCTCGATGGTGTATATAAAATTCTTCCAAAATGTTAATAGAAAATATGCAAAAAACGCTTATCCTGAAACCGATTAAGAAATTTATTCAGGAGAGTGAAAAATGGGCAAGATTATAGGTATTGACCTTGGCACCACAAACAGTGTGGTATCTGTTATGGAAGGAGGCGATCCGGTTGTGATCACCACCATTGAAGGTTCACGCCTGTGCCCATCTGTTGTCGCCTTCAGTAAGAACGGCGAACGGCTGGTGGGTCAGACAGCCAAACGGCAGGCGGTGATCAATTCGGAAAACACGATTTCTTCCATCAAACGGTTCATGGGCCGGCGGTATGACGAAGTGGACCAGGAGCGCAAGATGGTCCCTTATTCCATCGTTCGCGGCGCCGGCGGGGATGCCCGTGTAAAAGTGCCGCAGACCGGCAGGGAGTACACTCCACAGGAAATTTCCGCCATGATCCTGGCGAAACTGAAAGCGGATGCCGAAGCGCATCTTGGCGAGACGGTCACCCAGGCGGTGATCACCGTTCCGGCGTACTTCAATGACAGCCAGCGCCAGGCTACCAAAGATGCCGGCCGCATCGCCGGGTTGGAAGTGTTGCGCATCATCAATGAGCCTACCGCATCCGCTCTGGCGTATGGGCTGGATAAGAAGACCAACGAAAAGATCCTGGTTTTCGATCTGGGCGGCGGTACGTTTGACGTTTCTGTGCTTGAAGTTGGCGATGGCGTGTTCGAAGTTAAATCGACCAACGGTGACACCCACCTGGGCGGCGACGACTGGGATGAGAAGATCGTCAACTGGATGGCGGATGAATTCAAGAAAGATCAGGGTATTGACCTGCGCCAGGACCGGCAGGCCTTACAACGCCTGCGTGAAGCGGCTGAGAAGGCAAAGATCGAACTTTCTACATTGATGGAAACCGAGATCAACCTGCCGTACATCACGGCGGATGCCAGCGGACCGCGTCACCTGCAACTTAAGCTCAACCGGGCGAAATTCGAGCAGATGACGGCTGACCTGCTGAACCGCTGTAAAGGTCCGTTTGAATCCGCGCTGCGTGACTCCGGATTGAACGCGACACAGATCGATGAAGTGGTGCTGGTGGGTGGTTCCACCCGTATGCCGATGGTCCAGGAGTTGGTCCGATCTTTAACCGGCAAAGACCCCAACCGAGGTGTCAACCCGGATGAGGTAGTTGCTGTCGGGGCAGCCATCCAGGGAGGTGTGCTGGGTGGTGAAGTGAAAGATGTGCTGCTTCTTGATGTCACCCCGCTTACATTGGGACTTGAAACCCTGGGCAGCGTGATGACCCCGCTTATCGAGCGCAACACCACCATCCCGGTCAAGAAGTCACAAGTATTCTCAACCGCTGACGATAACCAGACGGCCGTTGATATCCATGTGCTGCAGGGAGAACGCCCGATGGCCGGAGACAATATGAGCCTGGGCCGTTTCCGTTTGGAAGGCATCCCGATGGCGCCGCGCGGCATTCCACAGGTGGAAGTCACCTTTGACATTGATGCCAACGGCATCCTGAACGTTTCCGCGAAGGATAAAGCCAGCGGACATGAA
>CAYQTY010000496.1:0-1566 GCA_964420535.1 uncultured Leptolinea sp.
GGGGATTCTTGATGATTTCCATCGGGGTGATTGGTGTTTACATCGGCTATATCTTCCAGGAAGTAAAAGGAAGGCCGGTTTATCTGGTACGCGATCCTGAACCCGTGATGGACAATGGAAAGGCCTCTGAGCGGTAATCCCGTGGCGAGGCTGAAATATCGCACATGGATGGCGCCGGCCTGGCTGCTGGCTGTCTGCTTTGCCGCCTATGGTATTTTGATTCCGTTTCTCGGCTGGTATTGGGACGAGTGGCCGATCACCTGGATCGCCCATAAACTGGGTGACCCGGGCCTGGCGCGGTATTTTGAGACCAACCGTCCGTACTGGGGCATGATCTACAGCGTTACCACCGGCCTTATTGGCGCAGTCCCCTGGCGGTGGCAGATTTTTGGGTTGTTCTGGCGTTGGCTGGGAGCCGTGCTTGTTTGGGCAATTGTGCGCACAACCTGGCCTCAAAAAGAATTCCGCGCGCTGGCGGCAGGGATGTTCTTTGCCGTGTGGCCGTCATTTACCCAGCAATCCATCGCCATGATGTACGGGCATTTCTTCATTGTGCTCGATTGTTTTCTGGCCTCGTTGTGGCTTAACCTCAAGGCGATAACCAACTCACAAAAAAGGGTCTGGTTAATTCTGGCCGGGCTTCCACTGGCGGCTCTTAATCTCCTGGCCATGGAGTATTTCTTTTTACTCGAAATTGTCCGTCCGTTATTCCTATGGGCGGCCGCGTATGAACGCCAACCGAAAAAAAGTGACCGCGCGAATCGCCTGCGGTTGACAGGATTGTACTGGCTGCCATTCCTGCTGGTTTTTGGCGGGGCGGCTTACTGGCGGGCATTCCTTTTCCCTCACCAGACACATAATTACCAACCGATACTGGTGACTGCGTTAAAAGCGGATCCTTTTCAGGCTGTGATGACCCTCGCTATAACGGCGGGGAAGGATATTTGGACTGTGCTGGTGTCAGCCTGGGGACAGGTACTCCGCCTGCCGGATGCTGCTTTATTCAGTACTAAAACAACCGTGGTGTATTTTGCCGGGTTGATCATCCTGGCTGTATTGATGGCCATTCTGGTACAAAAAACCGGCGCCAATGACGAAAAAAGGCGAAGCTGGCCGGCATTTGTCACCGTAATAATAGGTTTGCTGGCGGCGGGCATCCCCTTCTGGGTGACCGGCTTACCGATCGGCCTTGGTTTTCCAAACGACCGGTTCACGCTTCCATTCCTGACGGGCGCGGCGCTTCTGTTTGCGTCTTTATTGGAGTTGCTGCCGCAAAAATTCGGACTCCGCGCCATATTGACAGCTCTGCTGGTAACCTCGGCTGTTGGCCTTCAGATACAGACCGGTTTTGCCTACCGTAAAGATTGGAACACTCAGCGCAACCTGTTCTGGCAGTTAAGCTGGCGCGCGCCAGCCCTGAAACCCGGCACAGCGGTGGTGAGCACCAACCTGCCGCTTCGTTACTTCAGTGACAATTCGCTGGTGGCGCCGCTCAACTGGGTCTACGCGCCGGATAATCATTCGACGGCTATGGATTACATGTTTTATTACGCTTCGGTGCGGGCG
>CAYQTY010000497.1:0-1554 GCA_964420535.1 uncultured Leptolinea sp.
TTTGCATGCAATGAAACTCCAGCCCTGATGCCTATGCCCATCTACCTGGCGCATAAGCTGACCCGGAAACTGAGTGAAGTCCGCAAGAACGGTACCCTGCCCTGGCTGCGCCCGGATGGCAAGAGCCAGGTGACCATTGAATATCGCAAAGGGAAAGCCTACCGCGTGGATACCGTGCTTATCAGCACCCAGCACGATCCCGATGTGACCCAGAAAGAGATCTTTGACAATGTCAAGAAGTATGTCATCGATCCTGTCCTCAAAGAATCCGGCATCATTGTTGACGGCGACCTGAAGGTCTACGTCAATCCCACCGGCCGCTTTGTCATCGGCGGCCCAATGGGCGATGCGGGCGTGACCGGCCGCAAGATCATTGTCGACACCTACGGCGGAACAGGCCGTCATGGTGGCGGCGCTTTCTCCGGAAAAGATCCGACGAAAGTTGACCGCTCTGCTGCGTACGCGGCCCGCTGGGTTGCCAAAAACGTTGTAGCCGCTGGTCTGGCCGAACGCTGCGAGATCCAGGTGGCATACGCCATCGGTGTGGCTCACCCCCTGAGCATCAATGTTGAAACCTTCGGCACCGGCACCATCAGTGATGACGAGATTGTCGCGGCTATCTCTAAAACCTTCGATCTGCGCCCGGGCGCCATCATCCGCGACCTTGATCTTCGCAAACCTGTCTACCAGCAGGTAGCGGCATATGGTCACTTCGGCCGCGACGACCTCAAACTGAGCTGGGAACAGACCAACCGTGTTGACGCCCTGAAAAAGGCTGTTGCCGGTAAATAATCCGCAATTATTCCCCGCCGCACGCCGCGGCATGGAACCGGAGTACAGGCGGATCTTTTGATCCGCCTGTACTGTTTAATCCCCGGTATTGAATCGGGGCAACCGTTTATAATTCAAGCATGCTATATCTTGTCGCGACTCCCATTGGCAACCTGGGTGACATCACCCTGCGCGCGCTGGAAACCTTGAAAACTGTCGACCTGGTGGTCAGTGAAGACACCCGCACGACCGGGTTCCTGCTCAAGCATTTTGAGATCAAAAAGCCTCAAATGGCTTTCCATGAGTACAACGAAGAACAGGCCGCCAACCGCGTGGTCGATATGATGCTGCAAGGGAAAGATGTGGCGCTGGTATCAGATGCCGGCAGCCCTTCCGTTTCTGACCCCGGCTACCGGCTGGTTCGTGCCGCTCTCAAAGCCGGAGTGGAGATCACCGCCATCCCGGGCCCTACTGCCGTCATCACAGCCTTGGTCTTATCCGGGTTGCCGGTACACTCGTTTACTTTTCGCGGTTTTCCGCCGCGAAAGTCCTCTGCCCGGCGCAAGTTCCTGGCTGTGGATGAAACGTCACCGCATACTTTGATCTTTTATGAAAGCCCGTTCCGTTTGGTGGATTTTCTTAAGGATTGCCTCTCCGTCTATGGTGACCGGCCTGCGGCTGTGGCCAACGACCTGACAAAAAAATTCGAGCTGGTTATCCGCGGCACGCTGGCGGAACTGGTGGAAAAATCAGCCACCATGGACCTGCGCGGTGAATTCACCG
>CAYQTY010000498.1:0-1545 GCA_964420535.1 uncultured Leptolinea sp.
TCATGAATAAAATCTTTTTAGATTATAACATCTTATATGTGGATGGCTATATTTCTTTTTTTGTTCTCTTTTAAGGAAGAATTTGTTGAAAAGGTAAACTCGCACGGCGCGGTGGTAACTATGGGTTTCCCCTGGATAAGATAGGCGTCATGATCCAGATCTGTGATCTGATTTTGGAGATGGGTATGATCACCCACTGCCTGGCCGGTCTCATCGTTTTCTGTTTCTGTATCCGGGACAACCGATTTGATCACCGTCCTGATCACCCGGGAAGTGCCTTTCGTTGACTTATTTGAATACGCTTCTATTACAGGCGTTCCGGATGTGTAATTGACATACACGGAATCACCAGGAGCGATTTGGCCGCCTACGATATTCAGCCCTTGCAAAACCTGGCCATTGGAACCAATGCGAACGCTGGCCAGATTATTGTTTACCTCAACCACGGTCGCCTGTATCCGCTTCCCTTTTGAAAGGTTAGAAATCTTACTCCGCAGATCGTTATCCATTCTTTCTGCCCTCTGCTACCATTGTGAAATTTCCATTCGAAAGATCAATTTGAATGGTCTCAACGATAAAACTATGGTTATGTGCCTGGTGTTCATTTGCCGGTGTATAGGACGTATTGGCAACGTCATCCACTTCAAGGGCGAGATTGATCCGGCCTTCTATGTGATGCTTATACATACTCTGCCTGGCTCTCTTTTGGGCAACCTTCGCCGCCCTCAAAGCCCCGCTATCCAATTCAGGTACCCGGATCATCCTTGTGATAAAACCAACATCTTCCAGGGTATCCTCATCCGAAATCACTGCTACGTCAGAGAAGTAGACAATGCCATCACTGCTGGCAGATTTTGAGTCATCTTCTGTAATGGTGTGCTTCCGGATATTCGATAATGCTACTTGCGACCTGGTGTTTGGTTCATAGAAGAAATCAATTGCTCCATTGGACCGGGGAAGAATCTCAATGGGTCTTTGCTGGATGATCGATTGAATAGCATTTGCCGTATTCGTTTCCAGGTCAATGAATATGGCGTCCCTCCAATCACACAATTCTTTGATCACCACGTTGGATATGCTGATCGTTCCGGACTGCGCTTCTGTCCCATCGTAATAAGCCATTTCAGCAGAAAGGACATCGGGATACCTGGTGCAGGCAAAAGCAAAGGTGTACGCCCAGGAATCATCAATATAGACCGTGCAAAACTCATTGTGGAAGAGTATCCTGATCTGGTTAATAGCCTTGCAGGGACAAAATATCCCTTCTGTGTATTCGACTTTTGAAGATCCAATAAAGAGTTCAGCGCCATCATTCCGGCGCACAATAAGCAAAGAATTCTCCGGAAATGTTTGAGAGGTCTCTGGAATATCCGGTTGAATACTGATGTTCGTGACCAATTCCAAGCCTGCTTTGACAGGAAAGTTGGCCACATTGAACCGGATGTCGCAACCGCCTATTGAATCACTCATAGGGTTGTCCTGTTCTTTGAAAGGCTTACAGATGACACTGCTTTATCTCCGGAGAATTGCGGTGAAGCGCCGGCC
>CAYQTY010000499.1:0-1539 GCA_964420535.1 uncultured Leptolinea sp.
GATCAGGAATTCAATAACCGGTTACCACAACCCATAGATCGGGCCGGTGAAGAAGAAAATTATCACCCCGATGGAATTATAGAACCCGTGAGCGAGAATGGATGCCCACAAATTGTTATCCTGTTTCCATTTCAGCCAACCATAGAATATGCCGTCAATTATGGTGACCACAACCCCGATTGTGCCCTGTTCCGTATGAATTAGCCCGAATAGCAGACCCGAAATTCCGATGGTCAAAATTATGCCTGTAAGGGCGCTTCCAAATAAACTGAAAAGCAACTTTTGCAGGTAGCCGCGAAAGGCGATCTCTTCAATAAATGCGGCGAGAATCCAGGAAAACAACAGGTATGTGGCCAACTGGCCAACATTGCCTTTCAGGCTGCTGAAACCGCTATAGTCAATGGTCGTTCCGGTTAACCTGTTCAAGATAGGCATAACAATGCCAATATCAAAAAGCTGGAGGAATACAACGCCCGCGAACGCTAAGCCAAAAAGTTTCGCCCAGGATTTTGGACGTTTAAACCCCACAGTACGGATATGCTCGTGGCGGATGATCAGTGAAACCACCATCAGCGCCACAATGACCACCGCGGGAATTAATAAGTCAAACATGATGACTACTATGGCGGCAATCAATTCAACAACCGTAATAATTGTCCAGACCGTTTTCTTGTTCATAGATCCTCCCGAAACCGAAAAAGCTGACAATTCTGTATATTCCCCTTATGCCGATTGATATCATTATAGGATTTTTTTGAATCGAAAACCCCGATTCTTCTTCATCAGTTCATCCGCGAACAATAGACTGAGCTTACCGGCATATTGACTCCCGTAAAAACTTCGTGTAGACTCTAAAAACTCCGATGGGGAGTAGCCGCCCTGAACAGGGTTGGGGCAACCACCATTCCGAAAAGAAATTTTCTGGTTGTCTGAAAGAAATGTGCCAGACCATCGCATTTTTTGCGATGGTCTTTTTTTATCGCTGGAGGAAAATGGAACTACTAAACACAATTGAAGCATACATCCTGGATGCCGCGTTTTCGATATACACTGCCTGGGGGTGGTTTGGAGTGACAGCATTGATCACATTTGAGAACGCTACGGGGATTACTCCCAGTGAGATCATTCTCGGGTTGGCAGGCTGGATGCTGATTGCTGAACAACAATCACCTCCGGCCATGATCCTTCTGGGTGGGTTATATGCCGCGGTTGGCAGTGTGACAGGCTCAAGCATCATGTACTGGGTCTCCCGGCTGGGCGGCCGGCCGGTGGTTGACAGGCTCGCGCGCTGGTTCCGGATTGACGCCGATCACATTGATCAGGCGGAACGCCAATTCCAGCGTTGGGGTACCGGCCTGGTGCTGGTTGGCAGGGTTATGCCGGGGGTACGCACATTGATCAATATTCCAGCTGGTTTGGCCCGCATGCCGTTTTTTACCTTCTTAACTGTCTCGATGGTGGGTTCGTATATCTGGTGCACGCTGCTGATCGGCGCCGGTTATGTTTTGGGCAGCGAGTGGACGCTGATAAGTTCTTACG
>CAYQTY010000500.1:0-915 GCA_964420535.1 uncultured Leptolinea sp.
GACCCGGGTGAGTCGGTCATCGCGATTGGCTCGCCCCTGGGTGACTTCAAGAACACCGTCACTGTTGGCGTAATATCAGCCACCGGCCGCAATCTGGATTCGGGTGAAGGGTATCAGTTAATGGATATGATCCAGACGGATGCCGCCATTAACCATGGTAATTCCGGCGGTCCGCTGGTTGATCTGGCTGGAGAGGTAATAGGCATCAACACACTGGTTGTTCGCGGTTCCGGATCAAGCTCAGATACAGCCGAAGGATTGGGATTCGCCGTTGCTTCCAATACAGCCCGGGCGATAGCCGAACAGATCATTCAGAAAGGGTATTTTGCCCGCCCGTATATGGGTATCCGGTATCAGTGGATCACACCGGATATGGCGGACATGTATGACCTACCCGTTCAATGGGGGGCTTATGTGGCCCAGTTGGACGCGGATAGCCCGGCAGCCCGCGCAGGCATCCGCCGCGGGGATATCATCACAAAGATCGGCGATCAGGTGCTGGATGATTCGCATCCATATATCAACGCTCTGTTTGCCCAGGCTCCGGGAGCGACAATCCAACTTGAGATCGTTCGCAACCGGAAAACCTTACAACTGCCTGTCACACTGGGTGAAAGCCAGTAGGCAAAAAAAGGCGCCGGGCAACCGGCGCCTTTATGCGATTAATCCGTCTTGAATTGCTGAACCATCAATCTGAGCTGCTGCGACAATTCTGACAACCGCCGCGCGGCAGCGGAGACTTCTTCCACCCGGGCTGCCATTTCTTCCGTGGAGGCGGAGACTTCTTCCGCGGCTGCAGAATTTTCTTCTGAAACAGAGGCAATATTCTCCACCGCCTGAGTGACTTCAGTGGTTGAGGCAGCCATTTCTTCCGTGGCAGCCGTATTTTCTTCCACCACTGAGGACACGGTGTCA
>CAYQTY010000500.1:925-1506 GCA_964420535.1 uncultured Leptolinea sp.
AGCCACCAGATCACCGGCGTAACTGGTCATTGTGTCAACAGCCGATGAAGCTTCTTCCGCCTGGATTTGTACCGTTTCAGCCGCCTTTAAAATATCCTGCAACGCCGCGCCGGCCTGATTAGCCATCTCTACGCCTTTTTCAACTTCAATTGTTCCCTGCTGCATGGCACTTCCGGCTTCCTGAACGCTGGTTTGAATTCCGCGGATCAACTCATCAATCTCATGCGTGGAATGAGAGACCCGTTCCGCCAGTTTCCTCACTTCATCGGCCACAACGGCGAAGCCTTTGCCGGTATCACCAGCCCGCGCGGCTTCAATGGCCGCGTTAAGCGCCAGCATGTTGGTTTGTGAAGCGATATCTTCAATAGTGGTCAGGATATCACCGATTTTGCTGGACCGGTCACCCATTTCCTGCACTTTTTGGGAGGAGAGGTCAACTGATATTTTGATAGCCTGCATCTCTTCCAGTGTGGATTGCACAGTTGATGAACCTTTTTCGGCTGCTTTTTTTGCTTCAATGGACCCCCGGGCGACTTCGCGGGCATTTCCCGCGACCTTCTCGATGGCTGTTGTAAGCTTTT